>NZ_JBSGZD010000200.1:0-14485 GCF_053610825.1 Streptomyces sp. NPDC054863
GTTGTGGGAACCGAGGGGCGCACGGCCCCGGCTGCGGCGCTGCGGCAGCCCGTTCTCGGTCCATTCCGTGACCACGGGGACGTCGTCCTCCATGGCCGACCTCGGTACGGAGACCGGGCCCGGCGGCGTGTGCGTCGGGGCCGGCGGCTGCATCGGCACCGGAGGCTTCGGCGCGGCCGGGCGGGGCTTGCGCTGCGGCACCCGGGCCTCCTCGGGGGACATTCCCTGGCTCACTCCGCCGCGCGGCACGGCGGATGCGCCGATGCCGTGGGCGATGCCGGGGGCGGGACCAGTGGTGACGATGTCGCGCGGCACGATCAGGACCGCCCGCACACCGCCGTAGGCGGACTGCCGCAGCGACACCTGGAGGTTGTACATCTGGGACAGCCGGCCGACGACCGCCATGCCGAGGCGGGGGGTGTCGCCGAGCGCGTTGAGGTCGATGCCGGCCTGGGCCTGCGCGAGCATGTTCTCGGCCCGGCCGCGGGCCTCCTCGCTGAGGCTGACGCCGCCGTCCTCGATCTCGATGGCGATGCCGGTCTGCACCTCGACCGCGGTGACGTGCACCCGGGTCTGCGGCGGCGAGTAGCGGGTGGCGTTGTCGAGGAGTTCGGCGCACGCGTGGATGAGCGGCTCGACGGCGGTGCCGATGATGGCGACCTTGGCGATCGAGTGCAGGTCGACGCGGCGGTACTCCAGGATCCGCGACATGGCGCCGCGCAGCACGCTGAACAGCGGTACGGGACGCGGCCATTGACGGGACGGGCGGGCGCCGCCGAGCACCGAGATGGAGTCGGCGAGACGGCCGATCAGGGCCGTGCCGTGGTCGATCCGCAGCAGGTCGTCGAAGACCTCCGGGTTGCGCCCGTGGTCCTCCTCCATCTGCCGCAGTTCACTGGACTGCTGGTGGACGATGGCCTGCACCCGGCGGGCGATGTTGACGAACGCGCGCTGCGCGGACTCGCGCCTGGCCTCTTCGAGGTCGATGATGTCGAGCACCGTACGGAGCAACTCGCGCTGTGCGTACGGAAGGTCGCGGTAGCGCTCGTCGGCGTCGACGACGTCCCGGATCACCTCGGCGGGCGACTCGCCCGAGCGCAGCCGCCGGATCGCGGCCGGCATCAGTTCCTTGGCCAGCCGCACCGTCTCGTCGTCGTGCTCGGCGAGCCGCCGCTCCAGCGCGGCGGTCCGCCGGGAGTGATCCGCCTTCGCCCGGTTCAACAGCCTTCCCCGGCGCGCGATTTCGGCGGTGAGCACGGCGACGACCACGGTCGCCGCCCCACCTGCCCAGGCGACGGATATCCGGGCGGACCCGCTGACGGCGAACGCGGCGGCGACCGTCGCCGCGACCGTCAGGACGACGGCCAGGGCGATCGGCCGGACGAGCGGGGGCTCCTGCTGACGTGTCTGTCGTGCCTGGTGTGCTGCCTGACGTGGGGGGGAATCAACCCGAACCATGGAGAGCCTCTGGCGCTAATTGGGGGACGTATTCAAACAAGTGCGACCTAGGGGAACAAGTGGATGAATTCACATCAACTCGGCTTGTTGCGCAGCGAGCTTAGCCCGGTGGGATCAGTGCGTCGGCCGGTTCCCTCAACCCCCTGCACCGATCGTCGTCCCAGGCATACACTCACCGACTTTGTACGTTCGGCGCTCGGTTGTGTACGACGGGTCACCGGATGGAAGGAATATGCCGCAAGCGCAGGACAGTGACCGGTGGGGCTTGATAACGAAGAACCGGCCTGCCCGCCCCGAAGGGCGAACAGGCCGGTGAAGAAGGGAGATTGACGGGTGGCCGGTCAGCCTCCCCGCGTCAACATCGGCAGCAGAAGTGCCGCCGACCAGCTGAAGTTGGGGGAGTTCAGGGGCGCCCCGGTCGTCGGGTCGTAGTTCTCCATGATCGGACCGTCTCCGTTCATTCCGCCCGCACGGGTGACGAGCCGGCCGGTCAGCGCGTGCGCGTCCCGGCCGTACCCGTACCGGCGCAGCCCGTCCTGTGCGAAGTACGCCTGGTCGAGCCAGACAGGACCCCGCCAGTACCGGGTCGGCGCGAAGTACGGCGAACTCTTCGCCACCGTCGGGAACGGCACCCGTGTGGCGAACTCCGCCGGGTCGACCAGCTTCCCGCGCACCGCCTGGGCCTGCGCCTTCGACGCCGATCCGCTCCACAGCGGGATCGCACCCTCGATGCCCCGCCCCCGCGCGGTCAGCAGCTCCCGGCCGCCCAGCGCCTTGTCGTAGAACCACCCCGACGCCGGGTCGTACATCTGCTCCCGTACGGCGGTGTGCGTCGCCCGGGACCGCTGGTCCCACCCCTGCGCCTCGCCGCGCCTGCCGAGCGCACCCGCGATCTTCGCCAAGTACCCCTGATCGGCGGCCAGATAGGCATTGAGGTCGACCGACTCCTGGTTGACGGAGTAGCCCACCACCTTCCCGTCGGGGCCGGTGTTGGGCAGCACCCCCGCCCCCAGCTCCTTGTCGAAGCGCGGCGCGTTGTCCATGCCGCTCTCCCAGGCCGCCGCGAGCCGCTGGTCCTCGGGCGTCGCGTTCAGCGGGTCGACGGTCGCCCCGTACTCGGCGAGGCCGTTGCGGTCGTGGTCCCGGTTGCGGTACCACCACGCCTGGTACGCCGCCAGCTTCGGGTACATCTCGCGCAGGAACCGGATGTCCCCCGACCTGGTGAACACCTCCCACACCGACCAGGCCGCCAGCGGCGGCTTCGAGTTCCGCTCGTTCCAGTTGCCGCCGCCCTGCGCGGTGTCGTTGTAGAAGATCGCGTCCGGGATCATCCCGGCGTCCTGCGGGCGCCGCGCCGAGTCTGCCCGTATCTGGTGGTCGAACATCGACCGGATCTGCTCCTGGGCGAGAGCGGGCTCGAAGCGGGCCGTGCCGACCGCCTGCTTCCAGGTGTCCCAGGACCACACCCCGCCGGTGAACCACTTGTACGAGATCGACGGCGTGATGCCGTCGTGCTTGATGCTCCCCGCCGCACCACGCCAGTTGGTGACCAGCGTTTCCAGTGACTTCACGGCCGTGCGGCGCTGCTCCTGCGGCACCCCGCGCGTCACCGAGTCGACATAACGACGCCACCGGGCGTCCCCGGACTCGGCGGCCTTGCCGGGCCGGGCGAGTGCGGACCGTACCGCCGGAGCCTCGCGGACGCGCTCCAAATCGGCGAAGGTGTACGACTCGGTCCAGTCGAAGGAGTGGCTGCGGCCGGGCCCCAGGGTGACGGGCGCCGCCGCCTCGGTGCGGTACGTGTCCCCGTCGACGGTCGTGCGGACCGGCTCGCGGTGGGTGATCTCGAAGCGCTCGGTGCCGTCGGTGAGGTAGTCCCAGGTCTCCCGCACCTTGGCGAAGTCGACGCCGACACCGCGCCCGGTCGCCTTCAGCGAGGGCGCGTCCTTCATCGGGGCCTCGGCCGGCCGCAGCAGCGACCCGGTCCAGCCCGCGCCGAGCGTCCGGCTCTCCCGTCCGGTGTTGCGGACCTCGGCACGCACCAGCGCCGTGCGCTGCGAGGAGAAGCGGAGCTCCAGCGTCAGGAGCAGACCGCGGCCGAGATCGTACGACTGGAGGAGACGACCCGGCTGCGAGGTGAAGCGCGGCGCGCCGCCCGCCGCCAGGTCCAGCTCCTTCCCCGACTCGGTGAGCCGGATCCGGCTGAAGGCCTTGCTCAGCCACCACGGGTACTCCTGCGCGATGTACAAGGGGCCGGTGAACCCGCCGTACGCGGCCGTGTCCCCGGCCTTCGGAAGTGCGTACGCGTGCCAGGCGCCCCGGTCCGCGAAGACGTTCACCGGGTTGTTGTCGTCGGCGTCACCGGGCAGGGCGACGGTGGGGGAGCCGTGCCGGTCCAGTACGTCGGTGTAGTCGACGTGCGCCGCGTCGGTGCGGTCCGCCGGTCTGGGGGGAGCGGAGGAGGCGGGGACGGTGGTGACCCCGGCGAGGAGCGTGCCGGAGAGCACGGCCACCGCCAGGGCGCGGGAACGAGAATTCATGATCACCTATCTGTGGTGGACGTAGAGGTGGACGAAGTGACGTCGACGACGGCCGCGCCGAGCGGCCCGAGCCGGATCCGGCCCCGCACCTGCTCACCCGTCAGCAGGTCGGTGCCGGGCAGCGCCGGGGTCTCGGTCTCCTGGCGGGTGTGGTTGAGGAGGAAGAGGTACGGGCCGCGCTGCACGGCCTCGACCCCGGCGGGCGGCGGCCCGTCGAGCACGGGCAGCACCTCCGCCTCGGTCAGCGCCCCGTCGAGCACGGAGGCGATGCCCGCGCCGAGGTGGCAGCCCACGTACCGGGCGCTGCCCCTGCCGTACGTGTTGCGGGTGACGGCGGGCCGTTCGGCCAGTTCCCCCGAGGTGTACGAGGCGAGGGTGTCCGCCCCCTCGGGCACCAGCCACTCGCTCCACAGCGTGGCTTCGGAGTCCGTCCCGACGCGCACGGACTCCCCGTCCGGCACGGGCCAGAACTCGTCGACGACCACCCCGAGCACCTGCCGCAACGGTCCTGGCGCGCCCCCGTCGTGCAGGTGGTCGTGCTCGTCGACGACCCCGGTGAACGGTCCGCAGACCAGGTGCCCGCCCCCGTGCACGTACGCCGCGATCCGCTCGGCGTGTTCGGTGCGCAGCAGATAGAGGTTCGGGGCCAGGACCAGCCGGTACGGGGAGAGGTCGGCGTGCGGCGGTACGAAGTCCACGGTGACGCCGCGCGCGTGCAGGGCCTCGTACCAAGGACGCAGCAGTTCACGCCAGCGCATCCGCTCCGAGGGGTGGTCGGTGCCCTCCAGCGCCCACCAGGACTCCCAGTCCAAGGCGATCGCCACCTGCGCGCTGATCCGGGTGCCCGCCACCTCCGTGAGCCGCCCGAGTTCCGCGCCGAAGCGCACGGTCTCCTGCCAGCCGCGTGAGGCCGTGCCCCGGTGCGGCAGCATCGCACTGTGGAACTTCTCCGCGCCCGCACGGGACTGCCGCCACTGGAAGTACATGACCCCGTCGGCGCCCCGGGCCAGGGCCTGGAGCGACCAAAGGCGTTGCAGGCCGGGGGGTTTGGGGACGTTCACGGGCCGCCAGCTCACCGCCGACGGGGCCTGTTCCAGGAGCAGCCACGGCTTGCCGCCCTTGAGGGACCGCATCAGGTCGTAGTTCATCGAGGCGGTGACGTGGGACAGCGGGTCGGCGGGATCGGGGTAGGCGTCGTCGGAGACGATGTCCTCGTGCTCGGCCCACCGCCAGTAGTCGAGCGGCTTCATCATCGACATGAAGTTGGTGGTGACGGGTACGTCCGGGGAGTGCCGGCGCAGGATCTCCCGCTCCTCGCGGTGCAGCCTGAGCAGTGCGTCCGAGCAGAACCGCCGCCAGTCGAGGACCTGGGTGGGATTCACCGGCCCCGGGGCGGTCCGGGGCGGCTCGATCTGCTCGAACTGTCCGTAGTGCTGGGACCAGAAGGCGGTGCCCCAGGCGTGGTTGAGGCCTTCGATCGTGGAGTAGCGCTTCTGGAGCCACTTGCGGAAGTGTGTCGCCGACTCCGGGCAGAAGCACTCGGTGATGTGGTCGCCGTACTCGTTGTGGATGTGCCAGAGGGCGAGCGCGGGGTGCTTGCCGTACCGCTTGGCAAGTCTGCGGACCAGCTTGTCCACGGCCATGGAGTACGTGTCCGACGACGGGCAGTAGTGCTGACGGGAGCCGAATTCGAGGCGCACGCCGTCGGCGGTGACCGGCAGTCCGTACAGGCTGGAGCGCACCAGCCAGGCGGGCGGCGAGGCGGTGGCGGTGGCCAGGTCCACGGCGACGCCGTGTTCGGCGAAGAGGTCCATCAGCCGGTCCAGCCAGCCGAAGTCCCAGGTGTGGGCGGTGGGTTGGAGTTTCGCCCAGGAGAAGACGCCGACCGTCACCATGGTGACGCCGGCCTCCCGCATCAGCTTGACGTCCTGGGCCCAGGTCTCCTCGGGCCACTGCTCGGGGTTGTAGTCCCCGCCGTACTGGATGCCTTCGGGGAAGGGGCGCGTCACTGCTTCACCGCCCCGCCGAGCAGTCCGGAGACGAACTGCCGCTGGAAACACAGGAAGAGGATCATGAGCGGCAGCGTAGCGAGCAGGGATCCGAGCATCAGCCCGGAGTGGTCGACGCGGGAGAGCCCCGTCAGGGTGTTGAGCGCCACGGGCACGGTGTACTTGTCCTCCGAGTTCAGCATGAGCAGCGGCCAGATGAAGCTGTTCCACGCGCTCATGAAGGTGAAGATGACGAGTGCTCCCAACTGCGGGCGCACACACGGCAGTACGACCGTGTAGAAGGTGCGCAGCTCGCCGGATCCGTCGATCCGCGCCGACTCGATGAGCTCGTCGGGGAAGTCGAGGAAGCCCTGCCGCATCAGCAGGATGCCGAAGGAGTTGGCCACGAACGGCAGGATCACCGCCTGGTACGAGTTGACCCAGCCCAGGCTCGCCATCATCTGGAAGAGCGGCACAAGCAGCACCTGGAACGGGATCATCATCGTCGCCAGGATCAACCCGAGCAGCAGCCCCCGCCCCCGGAACCGGTACTTGGCCAGCCCGTAACCGCACATCGCGGACACCAGCGAGCTCACCACGGTGTGCACGAGGGCGATGCCGATGCTGTTGAGCATCACCCGGCCGAAGCCGATCGTCTCCTCCAACCGGGCGAGATTGTCCAGGAGTTGACCGCCGGGGAGGAACGGGGGAGGGGAGCGGAACAGGTCGGAGGTGGAGTGCGTGGAGGCGATCGCCATCCACAGGAACGGCACCAGGCTGACGACGGCGCCGAGCGCCAGGACCAGCCCGGCCCCGATCCCCGCGAGACGGCGCGCCGGGCTCTTCCGTACCGCCGGGCTCTCCCGTACCGCCGGACCCCCTCGTACGTCCGGGCTCTTCGCCCGTACCTCTGCTGCTGTGTTCATCGGCGGCGCTCCCGTCCGAACAGGAAGTACTGGGCGGCGGAGAGCAGCGCGATGATCACTACGACCGCCCAGGCGATCGCCGCCGCGTATCCGAAGTCGAGCTGGTCGAAGCCCGTCCTGTAGAGGTAGACCACCGGCGACAGGGTGGCGTTGTCGGGGCCGCCGCGGGTGAGGACGTAGTTCTCGTCGAAGAGCTGGAGGGTGCCGATGGTGGAGGTGACCGCGCAGAACAGGATCACCGGACGCAGCTGCGGCACGATCACCCTGCGGTACGTGGTGACCGTCCCCGCGCCGTCCAGCGAGGCCGCTTCGTACTGCTCCTTGCCGATGGCCTGGAGTCCGGCGAGCAGGATCACCGCGTTGTAGCCGGTCCACCGCCAGGTGAGCGAGGCGATGAGGGAAATGCGGGCCCAGGTGGGGTCGTTGAGCCAGTCGACCGGGGCGAGGCCGAACACGGACAGGAACTGGTTGGCCAGTCCGCCGTCCGTCCTCAGCAGCACCTGGAAGACGACGGCGTAGGCGACGAGCGTGGTCACGGCGGGCAGGAAGTAGAGCGCCCGCCAGGTGGAGCGGAAGCGCAGCCAGGACTGGTTGAGGATGCCCGCCAGGACCAGGGCGAGCACCACCATCACCGGGACCTGGACGAGGAGGATCAGCCCGACGTTGAGCAGGGACTCCAGGAACGCCGGGTCGGCGAGCATCCGCCGGTACTGCTGGAACCCCACCCACACCGGGACGCCGTCGCGCTCGGCGGTGAAGCTCGTCCAGAGGCTCGCGCCCAGCGGGTACGCGAAGAAGACGACGAACAGGACGGCGGCCGGGCCCGCGAACAGCCAGGGGACGGTCCGGTGGCGCTTGCGGCGGCGTACGGACTCCTGCGGCGGCGGTGGCCGACCGGCGGAAGCGGCGGGCAGTGTGCTCGGGGCGCTTGTGCGTGCGGCCATGGCCCGCTCAGCCCGCGATCCGCTGCCGGCCGGTGCCCGCGGCGATCTGCGCGGCCGCGGAGTCCAGCGCCTGCTCCGGGTGCTTGTCGCGCAGCAGGATCCCGGCGACCGTCGAGTTCATGATCTCGGTCGCCTTGGCGCCGTCCTTGGTGTACTCGACGGGGGGAGTCGTCGGCGCGAGGCCGGCGAAGACCTTGAGCGCGCTCTGTCCGCCGAAGTACTCCTGCGGACTGTTCATGTACGGGTCGGCGAGCGCGGGCAGGTAGGCGGGGAAGAGGCCCTCCTGCTTCAGCATCGAGATCTGGTGGGGCACGCCGGCGAGCAGGAACTCGACGAAGGCCCAGGCGAGTTCGGGGTTCTTGCTCTGGGCGGGTACGGAGAGGACGGATCCGCCGCTGTTCGAGGTCCGCACGCCGCCCGGGGTGAAGGCGGGCAGCGGCAGCACCCCGAACCTCCCCTTCAGCTCGGGCATGTCGGAGGCGAGCGTGCCCATCCACCAGGCGGCGGTCGGGGTGGTGGCGGCCTTGCCCTCCTTCGTGCCGGTGACCAGTCCGTCCCACCCCTTCCGGTAGTCGACCAGGCCCTTGTCCGCGAGCGTCTTGAGCAGCGTCGCCGCCCGCACCCCTTCGGGAGTGTCGACCGCGACCCTGCCCTCCTTGTACAGGTGCTGGCCCTGCTGCTGGAGCAGCATCACGAAGGTGGAGTCCTCCACCGGGTCGAGGATCAGCATCTTGTGCCCGGTGCGCTTCTTCAGCTGCTCACCCGCCTGCACGAAGTCGTCCCAGGTCGCGAGTGACTCGGCCTTGATCCCGGCCTGCCGGAAGTAGTCCCGCCGGTAGAACAGCCCGCAGGGGCCGATGTCCCACGGCAGGGCCACCACCTTGCCCTGCGGGTTCACCACCGTCCGCCACGCGGCCTTGTCGAAGTCCTTCTCGTACGTTCCGGCGAGTTTGCTCAGGTCGTAGAAGCCCTGCGGGAAGGTCCCCATGTACGTGGCCATGCGGGGGCCCTCGACGGTCAGGACGTCCGCCAGCCCGCTGCCCCCCTTCAGACCGACGGTGATCTTGTCGTAGGCGCTGTCGTAACCGATGTCGGTGACCTTGACGGTGGTGCCCGGATGCTTCTCCTGGAAGTCCTTCGCCAGCCGCCGCATCGCCTTGGCCGCGACGTCCCAGGACCAGACGGTGATCGACCCCGTCAGCCCCCTGCCGTCGCCCTTCTTCACCTCCGGGGCGGGCCCGCCCTTTCCTCCGGTGCCCCCGGTGGCGCAGCCGCCGAGTGCGGCCGTGGCCCCTGCCGCCAGACCGGATGCCAGAACCGCGCGTCGTCCAGGTCGAGTTGACACCCTTGTCTCCTGCCGTCGGAATGCCTAATGCTGTATACAGAACACTGAATGACGCCTCGCTGCGTCAAGAGGTCGTACGTCAACTGCCCCTGAAATCCCCGGAGTCGGTCCGGGTGTTTCACCGCACGCGGAAGGCGCGGCATGACCCCACCCGAGCAGTCACCCGTCCACCCGTACATCCCGAACTCGGTCCCCGCCGTGCGGCGGGCGATGCTGGACGCCGTCGGCGCCACCGGCGTCGAGGACTTCTACGCCGACATCCCCGAGGAACTACGGCTCCGCCGCCCTCTCGACCTGCCCGCACCGTTGCGCTCGGAAGCCCAACTGGTGCGCCACATGGAGGAGTTGCTGCGACGCAACACTCCCGCCTCGCGCACGCTGAGCTTCCTCGGCGGCGGCTGCTACCCGCACCACGTGCCGGCCGTCGTCGACGAGGTGATGGGCCGCAGTGAATTCCTCACCGCGTACGCCGGTGAACCGTACGAGGACCACGGCCGCTTCCAGGCGATGTGGGAGTACCAGTCGCTGATGGCCGAGCTCCTCGACGTCGACGTCGTCAACGTCCCCGTCTACGACGGCTTCCAGGCCGCGGGCACCGCCCTGCGCATGGCGGGCCGCATCACCGGCCTGCGCACGCTGTTGATCAGCGGAGACGTCGACCCGGACAAGATCTCCAAGATCCGCGACTACGTCCGCCCCGACCACGACGTGGTCCTGGTCCCCGCCGACCCGGCGACCGGCCGCGCCGACCTCGACGCCGTACGGTCCTTCCTCGCGGAGGGCGACGTGGCCGCCCTCTACGCGGAGTCCCCGACCCGCCTCGGTCTGATCGACGATTCCCTGCCCGACCTTGCCCGACTCGCCCACGACGCAGGCGCGTTGTACGTCGTCGGCTGCAACCCGATGACCCTCGGCGTGCTGGCCCCGCCCTCCTCGTACGGCGCCGACCTCACCTGCGGCGACATCCAGCCGCTCGGGATCCACATGAGTTACGGCGGCGGCAACGCGGGCTTCATCGGCGCGAACGACGAGGAACACCTCGTCGCGGAGTACCCCACCCGGCTCTTCGGGCTCGTCCCCACCGACGTAGAGGGCGAGTACGGCTTCGGTGACGTCGCGTACGAGCGCACCTCCTTCGCCGTGCGCGAGGAGGGCAAGGAGTGGGTCGGCACCGCCGCCGCCCTGCACGGCATCGGCGCGGGCGTGTACCTCGCCCTCATGGGCCCGAGCGGCATGCGGGACATCGGCGGGACGATCCTCGCCCACACGGCGTACGCGAAACAGCGCCTCGCCCGCATCCCCGGCATCGAGGTCCCGCACGCCGACGGCATCCACTTCGCGGACTTCCCCGTCCGGTACGCGTCAGGCCGCAGCACCGCCGAGATCCACGCCGACCTGCTGGAACGCTCCCTCTTCGGCGGCATCCCGCTGTCCTCGGACCGGGCCCTGTACTGCGTCACCGAAGTCCACACCAAGGCCGACATCGACGAACTGGCCGACGCCCTGGAGGAGATCGTCAAATGAGCGCACACGCCACGGCAGGACCGGTCTCCCCGCAGGACGCCCGCATCGCCGCCAAACCTCCGCTGCGCCGCTTCCACCAGGCCTCCTGGGACGAGAAGCTCATCTTCGAACTCGGCTCTCCCGGCGAGCGCGGCATCCTCGTCCCCGCCGTCGACCCGGAGATCACCGAAGCCGTCGGTACGGTCGAGGTACCGGCCGCACTCCGCCGCCGCACCCCGCCCGCCCTCCCCGAGATCGGCCAACAGCAGGTCCTGCGCCACTACCTCAGGCTCTCCCAGGAAACCCTCGGCGCGGACCTCAACGTCGATGTGGGCCAAGGGACGTGCACCATGAAGTACAGCCCCAAGGTCAACGACCGGTTCGTGACGGACGAGCGGATCGCCGGTCTGCACCCGCAGCAGGACGAGTCCACCGTGCAGGGCGTCCTCGCCGTACTGCACCGGCTGGAAGGGCTCCTCGGCGAGATCTCCGGGATGGACCGGGTCTCCCTCCAGCCCGGCGCGGGATCCGCCGCCATCTACACCAACGTCGCCATGATCCGCGGCTACTTCGCCGACCGCGGCGAGGCGGACACCCGCGACGAGATCATCACCACCCTCTTCTCCCACCCGTCCAACGCGGCCTGCGCCAAGACCGCCGGGTTCAAGGTCATCACCCTCCACCCGGACGCCGACGGCTACCCCGACATCGAGGCCCTGCGCGCCGCCGTCGGCCCGCGCACCGCCGCCCTCCTCATCACCAACCCCGAGGACACCGGGATCTACAACCCCCGCATCAAGGAGTTCGTCCGCGTCGTCCACGAGGCGGGCGGCCTCGCCGCGTACGACCAGGCCAACGCCAACGGCATCCTCGGCATCACCCGGGCCCGCGAGGCGGGCTTCGACCTGTGCCACTTCAACCTGCACAAGACGTTCTCCACCCCGCACGCCTGCGGCGGTCCCGCGGCCGGCGCCTGCGGGGTGACGGCCGAACTCGCGCCCTATCTCCCGCGCCCCACCGTCGAGTTCGACGCCGACCGCGAACGGTACTGGCTCGACGACGACCGCCCGCACTCCGTCGGCAAGATCCGCCCGCACCACGGCGTCGTCCCCAACCTCGTCCGCGCCTACGCCTGGATCATGTCGATGGGCGCGGAAGGCCTGCGCGAGGTCGCCGAGACCGCCGTCCTCAACAACAACTACCTCCTCCACAAGGTGAAGCAGATCCGCGGCCTCACCGTCCCTTACGCGGCCGGGCGCCCCCGCGTCGAACAGGTCCGCTACAGCTGGGAGCGGCTGAACGCCGACACCGGCATCCACAGCGAGCAACTCGGTGTGCGCGCGGCCGATTTCGCCGCCCACTACTGGACCAGCCACCATCCGTACGTCGTCCCCGAACCCATGACCCTGGAGCCCACCGAGTCGTACTCCATGGCCGATCTCGACGAGTACGCGGCGATTCTCGCCGAAGTGGCCCGCGAGGCGTACGAGGACCCGGAGACGGTACGCACCGCCCCGCACCGCTCCACCATCCACCGGGTCCGCCCGGAAGCCCTGGACGACCCGGCCGTCTGGTCCCCGAGCTGGCGCACCTATCGCCGCAAGGTGCTGGGCGCTGCGGACCCCGCGTGATCCGCCTCGGCCTGGTGGTCAACCCGGTCGCCGGTCTCGGCGGCCGGGTCGGCCTGGGCGGCAGCGACGGTACGGACATCCAGCGCCGGGCCCTGGCGCTGGGCGCGGTGCCGCACGCGGGGCAGCGGGCGACGGCAGCACTGCGCGAACTCACCGCGAGGGGCGGTGAGTTCGGTGTGTGCGAGCTGCTGACGGCTGCCGGGGACATGGGGGAGGAGGCGGCGCGTGCGGCCGGTCTGCGCGCCAGGACCGTGGAACGGGCCCGGCCTGCCGAAGTCGGGACCGGGCCGGGCGACACCGTCGCCGCCGTACGCGCACTGGCCGCCTCCGACGTGGACCTCCTCCTCTTCGCCGGAGGCGACGGCACGGCCCGCGACGTGCTCACCGCACTGGGGGAGGGGAGCACACAGCCCGTGCTCGGCATTCCGACGGGGGTCAAGATGCACTCGGCCGTGTTCGCCGTGAACCCGCGTGCGGCGGGGGAGGTCGCAGCCGCCTGGCTCGGCCCGCACGGCCGCCCGGAGCTCCGCGGCGCCGAGGTCATGGACCGTGACGAGGAGCAGTTGCGCAAGGGCCGGCTGAGCTCCCGCCTCTACGGCTGGCTGTCCGTCCCGTACGTCCCCGTACGCATCCAGCAGCGCAAGGCGGGCTCCACGGCGGCCTCCCCGGACGCGGTGGGCGGCATGGCCGCCGAACTCGCCTCCCGGATGTCTCCGGAGGACCTCCTGGTCCTGGGACCCGGGACCACCACCCGGGCAGTGGCGGCGGCGCTGGGGGCGGACGTTCCGCTGACGGGGGTGAGCGCTCTGATCCGTGCGGACGCGGCGGGCCCTCCCGGCCGGGCGGGCGGGTGCGGGGCGGTGGGTTGCCCGGGTTCCGCTGCGGGGGCTGCGGGGCCGGGGTCGCGGGCTGGTTCGTGCGGGTGCGGCGTGGCCGGTCGCGCGGTTCGCCGCGCCCCCGGGGCGTTCCCCGCAGCCCCTTTCCCCCGGTGCAGCCTCCTCGCCACCCACCTCGACTCCGCCGCCCTCCTCGCCCTCGCACAGCGCCACCGCCTCCTCATCGCCCTCTCGCCGATCGGAGGCCAAGGCTTTCTCCTCGGCCGGGGCAACCAGCAACTGTCCCCCGAGCTCCTCCGGGCCGTCGGCCCCGGCTCCGACCGTGGCTCCGGCCGCCTCCTCGTCCTCGCCACCGAGTCCAAACTCGCCGCCCTGCACGGTCGCCCCCTCCTGGTCGACACCGGCGACGAGGACCTCGACGCCGCCCTCGCGGGCTACGTCTTGGTCCTCACCGGAAGAGGCCGCACCGCCCTGTACCGGCTCACGCACTGACCCCTACCGCTGACCCCGCCCCGAAGGAGCACCATGATCGACCTCACGAACAAGCGCGCCCTCGTCACCGGCGGCGGTGCGGGAATCGGCCGCGCCACCGCACTGCTCCTCGCCGAACTCGGCGCCCGCGTCGTCGTCGCCGACATCGACACCGAGGCGGGCGAGGCCACCGCCAAGGAGGCCGACGGCACCTTCGTGCGCTGCGACGTCTCGCAACGCACCGACTGTGAGCAAGCCGTACGCACCGCACAGGACCAACTCGGCGGCGTGGACGTCCTGTTCAACAATGCGGGCATCATCCGACGGTCCACCGTCTGTGAGATCAGCGACGACGACTGGGACCTCGTCATGGCCGTCAACATCCGCTCCATCCTGCTGATGTCGCGTCTCGTGATACCCGGCATGACAGCCCGGGGCGGCGGGTCGATCATCAACACCGGTTCGGGATGGGGGATGTCGGGCGGATCGCGCGCCGTCTCGTACTGCGCCTCCAAAGGGGCCGTCGTCAACATGACCCGCGCCATGGCCATCGACCACGGCCCCGACCTCGTCCGCGTCAACTGCGTCTGCCCCGGCGACACCGCCACCGGCATGCTCGCCGAGGAGGCCCGCCAACTCGGCGAGCAAGCCGACGCGTTCTACGAGGACGCGGCCGACCGCCCGCTCGGTCGCATCGGGCAGCCCCGCGACATCGCCCAGACGGTCGCCTTCCTCGCTTCCGACGCGTCCGCGTTCATCAGCGGCGCGATCATCCCGGTCGACGGCGGCGGCACCGCATAACGGCGCCGCCGGGGTCCGTGCGCAGGCCACCCGGGGTACGGC
>NZ_JBSGZD010000201.1:0-14476 GCF_053610825.1 Streptomyces sp. NPDC054863
GCCGTACGCAAGGCTCACCAGGCCACCCGCTCGCCCGGTCAGCCGCTCGCCCGGTCAGCGCGCCTGCCGCGCCCGTACGAGCAGCGCATTGCCGAGCGTCCGCTGACCGGCCGCGTCCGACGGCCGGTTGACGATCCCCACATGCCCCCCACGCGCCGCTGCCATGACGCTGGAGCCCCCGCCGTCGAGGTTCATCGCCTCGCGCGCGCCGAGCGTCCGCATCAGCTCCGCGGCCTGCGCGATGCCGAGCCCCTCGCTGTAGCCCGCCTGCCGGCCGTCGACGACGACCAGCATCAGCCTGCCCCGGTCGTCCACGCCGATCATCGAGCGCGGGTTGGCGCGCACGGTCCAGTTGTACGTGAAGGTCTGGTCAGGACCCTCGTGGATGACGCCGTCACCCCGCGCGTTGACCGACACCTTCCCGTCCCTGACCAGGGAAGGACCGACCTGGAGGATCGTGGTGTCGGGGGTGAGCGCCACCGGGCGTCCCGCGCCGTCCTGCACCTGCTCGGTGAACTTCAGCACGGCGCCCACCGCCGCGTGCTGCCGCAGCCAGCCGGCGCTCTCGCCGATCGCCTGGACGGTCGACCCCCCGGCGGGCACGCCCGCCCCGCGCGAGGCGTTCACCGCGGTCACCCGGCCGTGCGCGTCCAGTACGGCCTCCGCGCCCGCACCGGACGGCGGCTTGCCCCACTCAGGGGTGAACCGCACCAGCTCGCTCGCGTCCGTGCACTTCATGTCGTGCTGCGGCTTCTGGGTCGGCAGGTCGCCGCCGACGCCGCCGCAGTTCCAGACCTCCCCCGGCAGCCGGTTCACCCCGTCGACCTCGGTGCTCGCCGCGCCCGCCCTGAGCGTCACCCGGGCGGTGTACGTGTCCACGTCGGCGGACCGTCCGCCCCGGTTCAGCCGGATCCCCGCCCGGCCCTGGGTCGCGGAGCCGAGCAGCTTGCCGTCCTTGACGTAGAGGCCGCCCGGGGCGTCGTTGTAGAACCACTGCCCGTTGACGCCCGCCAGCGCGCCCGTCGAGGCCATGAGGTCGGTCAGCTTCTCCGTGCCGTTCAGCGTGGGCCCGAACTCGGTGCCCACCGTGCCGTCGAACGTACGGAAGTCGACCCGGAGCACGTGCACCTTCTGCGGTGCGCGGGCGTCGGTGCCGTCCTGGGCGGTGTAGCGCGTGCTGCCCGTGAACCCCGCCGCCCTGACTCTGCGCAGTTCGGCGTCCGCGGCTGCGGCGTCCGTGTACCGGCCGATCCGTACGGTCCAGCCGAGCGTCCCCGGCCGCTGGTCGGCGAAGGCGGGCGAGCCGACCCTCTCGACCCGGGGCCCGAACCCCTTCCCCCGCAGCGCCGCGGCCACGCGGTCGGCGGTGGCGCGGGGGCCGAGCGCCGTGGCGGCCGACCCGAGCGGGCCGTCGGGGAGGGCCGGCAGGTGGACGTGCACGGTCCACCGGTCGTCGGCGTCCTGCCCGCCCAGCGTCGTCGAGGTCAGCGTCACCCCCGGCGCCACGGTGGTGGTCCGGGGAGTGGAAGGCCGCGCCGGCACGGCTTCCGCGACGGACTGCGCGAGGGGCGAGGCCGCGGTGACCGTGGCCAGCGCCGCCGCCGCGAGGAGGGAGAGGAGAGAGGGGGAGGAGAGGGAGGAGAGGGACCTGCGCTGCATGTGCGTCCTTCCGTCGGCCGAGCGTCAACACAAGGCAAGACGGAGTGAATTACCGGGAGATGACTCGAAGCGCAACAACCGGCGCAGCCTCGGCGAAAGCCCGTGTCTCCTTTTCTCCCCTCCCTCTCCCGCACGTCTTCCCGGCTCAGGCCCCTACAGCCGCCGTCTGCACGTCCAGGGCCGCGCAGAGCCAATCGTGCGCAGATCCGGGGGTCGGCGCCGGGCGGCTGCCCGGCGCGGTGACCACCTGGGCCGCCAGCTCCCAGTACCGGTCGATACGGGGATCGGCCGCGAGCTGACCGGCCAGCATCCGCCGGAACTCCGGGGTGTCCCGGCCGCCGTACGCGCGCGCGTACGCGTGCACGAAGCTGTCCAGGGCCTCGCCCCCGCACGGCTCGGCCCCCCACCGCAGATGCGCGCCCGCCAGTTCGTACGCCTCGGCCAGAGCCGCGTACAGTACGGCCGATCCGTCGGCCCCCGCGGCCCGGTGCGCGGCGGGCTGGGGCCGCCCGGCCCCGGTGCACGGGCTCGTCGCGAAGGCGTGGAGCCGCGCGAAGGCGAGCACCTGGGCCGGCTGTGGGTCGTCGGGCGGCTGCGGGACCGCCAACTCCAGGAACGCGGCAGTCGACCCGGCCGGCATCCGGGCCGGCAGCCAGCCGCGCCAGAACCGGGCCAGCGAGTCCGTGGACGGCGGGGCGGTCACCGCGCCGATCAGCCGCAGCCGGTCCGCCCGTTCCCCCGGCGGACACTCCTGCACCAGCCGCAGCCCGGCCTCCCGCCAGCGCAACGCCTTGAGCTGCGAACCCAGTTCGCGCAACTGCCCCGCGACGGCGTCCTCCAGCACACTGCCCGCCCCGCACGCCGTGCCCGTCCCGCCGGCCGCCCCGTCCCCGTCCTTGACCCCGTCCCCGTCCTCGTTCTCGCTGTCGTCGAGGATGCGGCGCACTTCGCGGACCGGCAGGTCGAGGGTGCGCAGCGAGCGGATCAGCCGCAGCCGGTCGAGTGCTTCGGGGGCGTAGCGGCGGTGCCCGCCCGCGCTGCGGGAGGCCTCGGGCAGCAGCCCGCGCTCGGAGTAGAAGCGGACGGTCTTGACGGTGACCCCCGCATGCTCGGCGAGCTCACCAATGCTGCACAGACCGTCGTACGACGAGAACACCCGCACCCCCCGATGCCGCCCCGGCCAGGATCCGCCCGTGGCCCGTTGACACCAGGATACGGGCGGACCAGCGGTGACCGCCTGGACGCGGGCCCGGCCTGCCCAACGCGCCACCCGAGCACCCGAGTAGAGCGGAGGAAGGACCAACGATGCCTCCGGACCGCTACCTTGAGGCAGGGGCGCACCCGCCGAAATCCTGGGACTTGCTACGGATGGCGAACGCCTGAGGGCAGTTGAGTCAGGAGGAACTCATGGGGACTCTGGCGAGGATGACGCTCGATGACGGGGCCTCGATCCTGTTCGAAGCCTCTGATGCGGCCGAGGGGCCGGTGAAGGCCGGGCGTACCGGGGACACCGTGCGCGAGCTTCCTCGCAAACTGCAGGAATCCCTCCAGCCGGTCACGGAGCTGGCACAGGCCGCGCTGGAGCAGTTGCGGCAGGCGGGCCCGGACGAGGTGACGATCGAGTTCGGGGTGGACATGGCCGCCGAGGCCGGTGCGGTGATCGCGAAGACGGCGACCGGGTGTCATCTGAAGGTGACCGTCACCTGGCACCGTACCGGCGCCGTCGGCACCCCCTGAGACATGAGCCTGTCGTGGACACGGCGGGGCAGCGTGCAGTTGGCGGGGGCAGCGGTCGGTTGCTGATGGCGGTGGTTCAGATATGTTCCGCCACCGGTGGGGTCGAGGGCGTGGGCTTCCTGGTGGCGCCCGGGGTGGTGGTGACCTGCGCACACGTGGTCGAGGCGGCCGGCGCAGGCCCCGGTGACCCGGTGCGGGTGGTGTTCGACCACCTGCCGGGGACACCGGGCTCGACGGCCGAGGTGGTCACCGAGGCGTGGCGGCCCCGGGACGCGGAGGATGTGGCGTTCCTCCGGGTACAGGATCCGCCGCCGCACATCGCACCGCTGGCACTGGGACCGGCGGCCGGTGCCCGGGGGCACCCGGTGCGCTCCTTCGGCCACACCTCCGGGGGCCGGGAGGGCGGGCACTTCGGCTACGGGGTCGCCGGTGACCTGGTTCCCGACAACCGTCAAGAGGGCCCGGCGCTGCAGCTGACCGGGGCCAACGACCTCACCCAGGGCTTCAGCGGCGGCCCGGTCGTGGACGAGACCACCGGCCTGGTGATCGGCATGGTCAACTCCGTCACCCGTACCGACGCTGTCGGCCGCCTGGACGGCATTGCCTTCGCGACTCCCACGCAGGTCCTGCGGGCCATCTGGCCGGACCTGGAGATCAGCGACGTGTGCCCCTTCCGGGGCCTGGAGCCCTTCGCGACGGAACACGCCGCCTGGTTCCACGGCCGTACAGCGGCGCAGGACGCGGTCATCAGTGCCCTGACCGGGCGACGGGACGCGCTGATGCTGCTGGGCCCGTCCGGATCGGGCAAGACCTCCCTGCTCCAGGCCGGCGTACTGCCCGCCCTCGCCCGGGGCGCGGTGCCCGGCAGCGACCGCTGGCTCCCGCTCTTCCTGCCCCGCCCCGGCCCCGACCTCCTGGCCGCTCTCGACCAGCACGGCCTGCCCGGCGCCAGCACCCACGGAATCGCCACCGCAGCCCTTGAGGTCCTCGCCCAACAGCCCCGATACGCGCGCGTCCTGCTGGTCATCGACCAGTTCGAAGAACTCTTCACCCAGCCCGCCCCCAGCTCCGCCCAGAACCCGTACCGAACCTCGGCGCACGTCCAAGCCGCAGCCGAGCAACTGCTCCGGGCCCTCGCCTCCCACGCCCCGGTCACGCTCGTCCTGGTCATGCGCAACGACTTCTATCCCCAGCTGACCGACCAGACCCCCGCCCTGCAACGGGCCCTGCAGCCGCTCCTCGACATCCCCGCCCGCCTGACCCGCACCGACCTCCACACGATCGTCACCGGCTCCCGCGAACACCCCACCGCCGGCTTCGAGACCGGCCTGCCCGCCCGCATCATCAACGACATCCTCACCACCCACGACACCAGCACCGCAGCCTCCTGGCAGCAACCCGCCCGCACCACCCACGACATCGGCGCCGGCCCCCGGCAGCAGTCCGCCCGCACCGACCACGACACCAGCACCGCAGCCTCCCGGCAGCAGCCGACCCGCACCGCGCCCGCCACCTGGCTCACCGCCCTCCAGCTCGCCCTCCTGCAGCTGTGGCAACGCCGCGACGACGACGGCCGCCTCACCCACAGCGCCTACGACCGCATCGGCACGATCACCGGCGCCCTCGCCACCTGGTGCCAGCACGCCGTGGACCAACTCCCCGCCCCACAGCAGCCCACTGCCCGGCAGGTCCTCACCGCCCTGGTCCATCCCCCGGACACCAGCCTCCAACTCCCCGCCGGCCGCCGCTCCCTGCCACGCGAAACCCTGCACGAACTCCTCGCACCCACGTCCCCGCCCGCCACCGTGGACACGGTCCTGACCGCCCTGACCCAGCACCGGATCGTCACCCTCCGCCGCTCTCCCACACCCGTGGCGGAGGAATCCGGCCCGGCCAGGAGACGCCCGCCTCCCTCCGAAGCGGGCCGTGCCGCCGGTCCAGAGGTCGAACTCGTCCACGACTCACTGATCCGGGACTGGCCCGCCCTGGGTACGTGGATCGCCGAGGACCAGGAGTTCTACACCTGGCTGCACCGCGCCGAGGCCCAGCGCACCCGCTGGACCGCCCGCAAACGCGCCGGGGATCTCCTGCACGGCACCGACCTCGCCGCCGGCCTCGCCTGGACCCGTCAACGCGGGCTTCCCCGCCCCATCACCCAGTTCGTCCGCACCAGTCATCGCCGTACGAGACTCCGCACCCAGATCCTGACCGGGCTCCTCGTCCTGGCCCTCATCGCCGCCGGCCTCGCCGTCTGGCAGCGGCAGACGGCTGTCACCGCACAGCAGCAGTCGCTGTCCCGCCAGCTCGCCGCCCAGTCCGCAGCCCTCATCGAAGCCGACCCCGAACTCGCAGCCCTCCTCGCCGCCCATGCCTACCGCACCAGCCCCACCGAGGAAGCTCTCGCGAGGCTCTACCAGGCGTCCGAACTCCCCCTCCCACACCGCCTCACCGGCCACACCGGCCCGGTGACCGCGGCGGCGTTCAGCCCCGACGGCCGCACTTTTGCCACCGCAAGCTTTGACGGGACGGCGCGGCTGTGGGACAGCGCCACCGGCCGCTTGCGGTTCACTCTCAGGGGCCATACCGACGTGGTGGGTTCGGCGGTGTTCAGTCCTGACAGCCGCGTTCTCGCCTCGGTGAGTGAGGACGGGACGGCTCGGTTGTGGGACACCGCCACCGGCCATCTGCGGGCCACCCTCACCGGTCACACCGGCCCGGTGTACGCGGTGGCGTTCAGTGCCGTCGGCCGCACTGTCGCCACCGCCGGTGTCGACAGGACGGCGCGGTTGTGGGACACCGCCACCGGTCACCTGCGGTTCACTCTCACCGGCCATGCCGACGTGGTGGGTTCGGTGGTGTTCAGTCCTGACGGGCGCACCCTCGCCACCGGGAGCAGCGACGGGACGGCGCGGTTGTGGGACAGCGCCACCGGCCGCTCACGGGCCGCTCTCACCAGCCATGCCGGACCAGTGCACGAGGTGGCGTTCAGTCCCGACGGCCGCGTTCTCGCCTCGGTGAGTGAGGACGGGACGGCGCGGTTGTGGGACAGTGCCACCGGCCGCCTACGGGCCGCTCTCACGGGTCACACCAGCACGGTGACCGCGGTGGCGTTCAGCCCCGACGGACATACTCTCGCCACCGCAAGCTTCGACAGGACGGCGCGGTTGTGGGACACCGCCACCGGCCGCACCCGGGCCACTCTCACCGGCCACACCAACCCGGTGTACGCGGTGGCATTCAGCCCTGACGGCCGTACCCTCGCCACCGGGAGCAGAGACAACACGGCGCGGGTGTGGGTCACCGTCACCGGTCACCTGCGGGCCACTCTCACCGGTCACACCAACGCGGTGAGTTCGGTGGTGTTCAGTCCCGACGGCCGCACCCTCGCCACCGGGAGCAGCGACAGGACGGCGCGGCTCTGGGACACCGCTGCCGGCCGCACCCGGGCCACTCTCACCGGCCATACCGACGCGGTGGGTTCGGTGGTGTTCAGTCCTGACGGCCGCACTCTCGCCTCCGCAAGCTTCGACGGGACGGCGCGGCTGTGGGTCACCGCCACCGGCCGCTTGCGGTTCACTCTCAGGGGCCATACCGACGTGGTGGGTTCGGTGGTGTTCAGTCCTGACGGCCGCACTCTCGTCACCGGGAGCAGCGACGGGACGGCGCGGCTGTGGGACAGCGCCACCGGTCGCCTGCGGGTCACTCTCACGGGCCATACCGACGCGGTGGATTCGGTGGTGTTCAGCCCTGACGGGCGCACCCTCGCCACCGGGAGCATCGACGGGACGGCGCGGCTGTGGGTCACCGCCACCGGCCGCTTGCGGGCCACTCTCACCGGCCATACCGACGCGGTGGATTCGGTGGTGTTCAGCCCTGACGGCCGCACCCTCGCCACCACGAGCATCGACAGGACGGCGCGGTTGTGGGACACCGTCACCGGCCGCCCACGGGCCGCTCTCACCGGTCACATCAGCACGGTGACCGCGGTGGCGTTCAGCCCCGACGGACATACTCTCGCCACCGCCAGCTTCGACAGGACGGCGCGGCTGTGGGATACCGCCACCGGCCTCCTGCGGTTCACTCTCACGGGCCATACCGACGTGGTGGATTCGGTGGTGTTCAGTCCTGACGGCCGCATTCTCGTCACCGGGAGCAGTGACAGGACGGCGCGGCTGTGGGATACCGCCACCGGCCTCCTGCGGTTCACTCTCACGGGCCATACCGACGCGGTGGGTTCGGTGGTGTTCAGTCCTGACGGCCGCATTCTCGTCACCGGGAGCAGTGACAGGACGGCGCGGCTGTGGGATACCGCCACCGGCCTCCTGCGGGCCGCTCTCATCGGCCACACCGGCCCGGTGATCATGATGGCGTTCACTCCCGACGGCCGTACCCTCGCCACCGGAAGCGAGGACCGGACAGTACGTCTGTGGGACACGCGCCTGCCGAACCAGAGCGAGGCGATCGACAGGATCTGCCGGGCGGTCGACCGCGATCTCACCTCGGACGAGCAGACGACCTACCTTTCAGGGCAGAAGTCCCCCGTGTGCTCCTCCTGAACAGGTCGCAAGTTTCCGCACGATCAGGTGGTGCCCCACGAACCGCACCGACGGGCTCACCGCCGTGCCGGAGCGGTGCGGGCACCGCCGCCGGGACCACCGCTCACCTGCGCAGCCGCGCATTGAGCCGGGCCGCCTGTCGCGTGAGGTGGTCGCGTTCGGGGATGTTGGGTGCTGAGCGGGCGGCCTGGGCGTAGAGCCGTGCCGCGGTCGCCGGATCACCGTCACGCTCGTGCAGGTAGGCCGCGACGGCGGCGTGCCGCGGCAGGGAGGGGTCGAGCCCCGCCAGGGCGGCCAGGCCGGCCCGGGGGCCGTCGGCCTCGCCCACCGCGACGGACCGGTTGAGGCGGGCCACCGGGCTGTCGGTGAGGCGCACCAGCTCGTCGTACCACTCGACGATCTGCACCCAGTCGGTCTCCTCGGCGGTCCGGGCGTCCGCGTGGAGCGCGGCGACGGCCGCCTGGGCCTGGAACTCGCCCAGGCGGTCGCGGGCGAGGGCGCTCTGGAGCAACTCGACGCCCTCGGTGATCAGTTGGGTGTTCCACAGGCTGCGGTCCTGCTCGGTGAGCGGCACCAGCCTGCCGTCGGGGCCGGTCCTGGCCGGGCGCCGTGCGTGGTGGAGCAGCATGAGCGCCAGCAGGCCCGCGACCTCCTCGTGGCCGGTTCGGGCCGCCAACTGGCGAGTGAGCCGGATCGCCTCGGCGGCGAGGTCGACATCGCCCGAGTAACCCTCGTTGAAGACCAGGTAGAGCACGCGCAGCACCGTGGCGACGTCACCGGCCCTGTCGAACCGGACGCCGGAGACCGTCCGCTTGGCCCGACCAATGCGCTGGGCCATGGTCGCCTCCGGCACCAGGTAGGCCTGGGCGATCTGCCGCGTGGTCAGACCGCCGACCGCGCGCAGTGTGAGCGCGACGGCCGACGCCGGGGTCAGGGACGGGTGCGCGCACAGGAGGTACAGCTGAAGCGTGTCGTCCACCGCCTCGGCCCGGCCGGGCAGGGGCTCGGCCTCGACCCGCTCCTCGCGCCGCCGCCGGGAGGTGTCGGCGCGGACGGCGTCGAGGTACTTGCGCCAGGCGACCGTGATCAGCCAGCCCTTCGGGTCCCGCAGCGGGGGTCCCCCGCTCGAATCGCCGGGGGAGGAGCCGTCCGGCCACGCGCGCACGGCCTCGACCAGGGCGTCCTGCACGGCGTCCTCGGCCGCCGCGAAGTCTGCTCCGCGACGGACGAGGACACCGATCACCGAGGGCACCAGCTCCCGGAGCAGCGACTCGTTCACTCGGTGGCCGTGGACTGCACGCCGTAGAACGGCCGTACCTCCAGCCACTCGTGGATCGGCTTGCCACCCGCACCCGGAGCCGCGGACAGCTCGCCGGCCAGCTCCAGCGCGCGCTCGTAGGTCTCGACGTCGATCACCATCCAGCCGGCGATCAGGTCCTTGGTCTCCGCGAACGGGCCGTCGGTCACCGGCGGTCGCCCCTCGCCGTCGTAACGGACGAACGTGCCCTCCGGGGCGAGCGCCTGGGCGTCGACGAACTCGCCGGTGCCTTCGAGCCGAGCGGCGAAGTCACGCATGTACTGCAGGTGGGCCGAGACCTCCTCCGGCTCCCACTGGTCCATCGGCGCGTCGTTGACCGATGCCGGCGCGCCCCGGTAGTGCTTGAGCAGCAGGTACTTGGCCATCGTCTTCTCCTTGGTGAGGTACGGCCCATTGTGGCCGTGTCTGCTCCTGGGACGGAGCCGGACGCGGGTTCTCGACATCCCCTCGCGAAATTTTCTGGCGGACTCCGAAGATTCTCAGAGACTCCGTGCCTCGGCGACCGCTTGAACCTCCCCCTGGGGGAGTTCCTACTCTGCGGCGAGCGGGGCCGGAGGATCGGGCCGGTCCCCGGAGACGACGTACCGAGGAGGACCCCCATGACTGCATTCATCCTGGTGCCGGGCATGTTCACCGGCGCACACGTGTGGGAGAGCACCGCCGCCCGGCTGACCGGGGCGGGCGCCGAGGTGCACACCGTGGCTCTCACCGGAATCGACGCTTCGGGCGGTCGTACGGAGGGGCTGACGCATCACCGCACGGAGGCGGGCGTCGATCTGGAGACGCACATCGCGGACGTCACCGCGGTCATCGACTCGGTCCGCGCGGCGTCGGACGGGGCGGCCGAAGGGGGCAGTGGCCGGGAGATCGTGCTGGTCGGGCACGACTACGGCATCCACCCGGCGGTCGGCGCCGCCGACCGGCGCGCCGAGCACCTCACCCGCGTCGTCTACCTGGACTCCGGCATGCCGCAGGACGGCGTCCCCGCTGTGGCCGCGCTGCCCGACCAGTCCCTGCGCGCCCAGCTCGTCGAGCGTGCAGAAGCGGCCGGAATCGAGGGTGAGTTGGCGGCTCCGGCGCGCGACGAGTGGCAGCGCTGGGGGAGTGTCGAAGGGCTGTCCGACGCCGCGCTGGACCGGCTCACCGCGCTTGCCGCACCGCAGCCGCTGGCCACCCTGCTCCAGCCGCTGAAGCTCACCGGTGCGGCGGCCACGGTGCCCACCACCGGGGTGCTGTGCACCGGCAACGGTGCGAGCATCGAGATGCTCCAGCTGGTGGTGGGCCTCGGCGACCCGGCCCTGCACGCCCTGACCGACCCTTCGGTGAGCTTCTTCGAACTCCCCACCGGGCACTGGCCGATGCTGTCCTGCCCCGCCGAGCTGGCCGAGGTGCTGCGGCAGGCGGCGGCGGGCGAGGGACACCGGCTGAAGCCTGCCGACGCCGGCGGAACACCTCCGCACCTGGAGCCGTTCCTGCTGGACCTCCCCGACATCCCCCGCGAGCGGACCGGGAACGTCGACCTGTACGTACCCGCATACGCACCCGAGGCGACCGGAGCGGCCCGTGCCGCGGCCCCGCTGCCGGCCGTGGTCGTCGTGCACGGCGGCCCGGTGCCCGCCGGTGCGCAGCCGACCCCGCGCGAGTGGCCGACCCCCACGGGGTACGCCCGGTACGCGGCTGCCGAAGGGGTGGTGGGCGCCACCCTCGACCACCGGCTGCACGACATCACCGACTACCCGCGCGCCGCCGCGGACATCGCCGCCGCGGTGGAACTCGTACGGGCCGACCCGAGGGTGGACGCGGACCGCGTCGCGCTGTGGTTCTTCTCCGGCAGCGGGCCGATCACGGCCGAATGGCTGGCCTCGCCCCCGCCGTGGCTGCGCTGCCTGGCGGCCACGTACCCGATCCTGGCGCCGATGCCGAACTGGGGACTGACCGGCAGCCGCTTCCACCCGGCGCAGGCGGTCGCCGAAGCGGGCGCTCTGCCCGTCGTGGTCACCCGGGCGGGGCTGGAGGTGCCCGCGATCGCCGCCACCGTCGAGGAGTTCCTCACCGCGGCGAAGGAGTGCGGGGCGAACGTCGAGGTGGTCGACGTGCCGAACGGACACCACGGCTTCGAGACCCTCGACCCCACCGACGCGTCACGCGAAGCCGTGCACCGGGCGATGCGTACGGTACTGGCCCACCTGAAGGCCTGACCCCCCGGAACCCCCCTTTGCTGTCAGAGGTCTTGACAACTCAAATGGTCTGGACCAGCTTGTACCCCCAACGGTGGCCACCGTCTCCCCATCCCCGCCCCCACTCCTCTCCCCGGAGGCAGCACGTGGACCGCCAACGCCTGCCCGCAAGACGTCGCCCGGCCCTCACGGCCGCGCTGACCGCCGCAGCCCTCGCCGCCGTCGGCATGGCCGCAGCACCCGTCACACAGGCCGCCGAGCAGATCGCCGACGTGAATGTGGCCAAGAACGCCGGATTCGAATCCGGGCTCTCCAACTGGACCTGTACCGCCGGGACGTCGGTCGGCTCACCCGTCCACGGCGGTACGTCCGCCCTCCGGGCCACCCCGGCGGGCCAGGACCACGCCCGCTGCTCGCAGTCCGTCGCCGTCAAGCCGGGCGCGACGTACACCCTGTCCGCCTGGACCCAGGGCGGCTACGCCTACCTCGGCGCGAGCGGCACCGGCGCCACCGACGTGTCGACCTGGTCGCCGGGCTCCACCGGGTGGAAGCAGCTGACCACCACCTTCAAGGCAGGCCCGAACACCAAGTCCGTCACGGTCTACACCCACGGCTGGTACGGCCAGGCCGCCTACTACGTCGACGACGTCTCCGTCTTCGGCCCCGACGGTGGCGGCGGCACCGACCCCGAGCCCGGCATCCCGGCCACCCCCGCGGACCTTGCCGTCGGTCAGCCCACCTCGTCCTCCCTGGCGCTGTCCTGGTCCGCCGTCTCCGGCGCCTCCTCGTACAACGTCTACCGGGGCGGCACCAAGGTCCAGTCGGCCACCGGCACCTCCGCGACCGTGACCGGGCTCACCGCCGACACCTCCTACGATTTCCAGGTCACCGCAGTGAACTCAGCAGGCGAATCGGCCAAGTCGGCGACCGTCAGCGGCCGTACGTCCAAGGGCGGCACGGGCCCCGGCCCGAACCCCAACGTCCCCAAGCACGCCCTGACCGGCTACTGGCAGAACTTCAACAACGGTGCGACCGTCCAGAAGCTCCGCGACGTGCAGTCCCAGTACGACATCATCGCCGTCTCCTTCGCGGACTCCACGGCCACGCCCGGCCAGATCGTCTTCAACCTCGACCCGGCAGTGGGCTACACCAATGTCGCCGACTTCAAGGCGGACGTCGCGTCGAAGAAGACGGCCGGCAAGTCCGTGATCATCTCGGTGGGCGGCGAGAAGGGCAACGTCACCATCAACAGCGACGCCTCCGCGACCGCCTTCGCCAACAGCGCGTACCAGCTGATGCAGGAGTACGGCTTCAACGGCGTCGACATCGACCTCGAACACGGCATCAACTCCACCTACCTGTCGAAGGCCCTGCGCCAGCTCTCCGCGAAGGCGGGCCCGGGCATGGTCCTGACGATGGCCCCGCAGACCATCGACATGCAGTCGACCGGCACCGAGTACTTCAAGGCGGCGCTCGCCGTGAAGGACATCCTCACGGTCGTCAACATGCAGTACTACAACAGCGGTTCGATGCTGGGCTGCGACGGCAAGGTCTACAGCCAGGGCTCGGTCGACTTCCTCACCGCGCTCGCCTGCATCCAGCTGGAGGGCGGCCTCGACCCGTCCCAGGTCGGCCTCGGCGTCCCCGCCTCGACGCGCGGCGCCGGCAGCGGCTACGTCTCCCCGGCCGTCGTGAACAACGCCCTGGACTGCCTCACCAAGGGCACCGGCTGCGGCAACTTCAAGCCGACGAAGACCTACCCGGCCCTGCGCGGCGCGATGACCTGGTCCACCAACTGGGACGCCACGGCGGGCAACGCCTGGTCGAACGCGGTCGGCCCGCACGTGCACGGCCTGCCGTAACTCCCCCTCGAATCAGGGCCGTTGCTCTCCTCCGCCTGCGTGACAGGGCAGGAGAGCAACGGCCCGCGTCATGGCGCGAACGCCGCATCCTCCGCCGTCACTTCTCGAACGTCGTTATGTCTCGAACGCCGTCACCTCTCGAACCTCACGTCCGCCGCCCCCGCGACGACCTCCACCTCGTCGCCCAGCGCCCACTCCGCGACCCGCGACACCATCGCCGCCGGCACGGCCCCGCTGATGCCCTCCGCGGCCGGGATGTCGTACGTGCCGTGCGCGTCGTGCGGCAGGACGACCCGGAAGCCCAGCTCCAACGCCGTACGCGCCGTCGCGCTCACGCACATCTCCGACATCACGCCGCACATCGCCAGCCCTCGTACACCCGCCTCCTTGAGCCGCTCGGCGAGCGGATTCTCCTCGAAGCCGTCGTCGACGGTCTTGTGCAGCAGCAACTCGCCCTCCGCCGGCCGGAAATGCAGCCGCCACCCGTCGGTGCCGGGCTCGTCGTCGGCGCCGGGCGGCCCGTCGTTCTGCAGGTGTACGACGAGGGCGCCGGCCGCACGGGCGGCGGCCAGCAGCGTCGCGCCGCGGTCCAGCAGCCGGTCCGCGCCGGGCACCGGGTTCGTACCGGTGACGAAGGCCGCCTGCACGTCGACGACCATCAGGGCCTGGACGGGGTCGGGGCAGTAAGTCATGGGCCCCATCCTGCCAAGGGCCGCGCCGGTACCTCGGAACAGGTCCTCAGTCCGGGGTGCGTTCCACCCCGGTGAGGTACGCGTACACGACCGTGTTCGCCGAATAGCCGCCCTCCTTGGAGAACGTGCCGCCGCAGGTGATCAGCCGGAGCTCCGCGCGTGCCGAGTGCCGGTAGACCTTCGCGCTCGGGAACTCCTCCTTCTCGTACTCCTCGACCGCGCCGACGGTGAAGACGGCGGTGCGGCCGTCCGCCCGCGCCACGCGCACCTCGCTGCCCGGTTCGAGGGCGTGCAGGCCGTAGAAGGCGGCGGGCCCGTGGCTGGTGTCGTAGTGACCGGCGACGACCGCGGTGCCGGTGCTGCCGGGGACGACACCGCCACGGTCCCAGCCGGCCAGGTTCGCGTCGTCGGGCGGCGGCGGGACGAGCGCGTTGTCCGCGTCCCGGCCCAGCTCCGTCAGGGGCGCGTCCACGTC
>NZ_JBSGZD010000202.1:0-14467 GCF_053610825.1 Streptomyces sp. NPDC054863
CCACGTGCCGGGGGCCCTTCGTCGTGCCACGTGAAACGGTGCGAAGCCCGCGAGCTGCTACCCCAGCTCCGCCGGCGGCGTCCGCTTCGCGTCCACCTTCTCCGTGCGCTCCAGCTCGCCCCACACCACATAGCGGTACCTCGACGTGTAGACCGGTGTGCACGTCGTCAGCGTGATGTAGCGGCCGGGCCCTGTCCTGCCCGACTCCTTCGGAACCGGATCCAGCACCTTCACGTTGAACTTCGACGTCTCCGGCAGGGCCGCGTACACCTTGTAGACGTACCAGTTGTCCTTCGTCTCGAAGACGATCGAGTCGCCGTTCTTCAGCTTGTCGATGTTGTGGAACTTCGCCCCGTGTCCGTCCCGGTGCGCGGCCAGCGAGAAGTTGCCCTGCTTGTCCCACGGGAAGGCGGACTTCACCGGGTCCGTGTAGTAACCCGCGACCCCCGCGTTGAGCCCCTTGCTGTCGGTGCCCTTCCTGACGAGCACCTCACCGTTCTTCATCGCGGGCACGTGCAGGAAGCCGATGCCGTCCTTGGTGTCGAGGGCGCCGGGCGCAGTGCTCTCCCACTGGTGCCGCACGTCGTCGCCCTGCTTGCCCGCCTCGCGGTCGGCCAGCACGTTCGTCCACCACAGCGAGTACGCCACGAAGAGGCCGAGGAGCAGCCCCGCGGTGATCAGCAGTTCACCGAAGACGCTGATCGCGCCCGCGATCCGCCCCCGCGCACGCGAGACCCGACGCGGCGGCGCCAAATCCCCTTCCGCCCGCTCGTCCTGCTCGGTCCTCGCTGCCACCGCACCCGTCCCTCATGTCCTGGTCGCCGGCCCGTACCGGTCTCCGCCGGTCGCCGAACCGTCCTCAGCCGCTCTCGGCTGCTCTGCCGACCGCTCTCAGCCGTCGAGCGCCGCCGGCATTCCCTTGCTCCGGGGCCGCTCGTCGACCATCTTGCCCCAGACAATCAGCCGGTACGTGCTGGTGAATTCAGGGGTGCACGTCGTCAGGGTGAGGTACCGCCCGGCCTTGGTGAAACCGGACCCGGGCGGCACAGGCCTGATGACCGAGACATTTGCCGGAGACGTCTGCGGCAGCATCGACGTCATCTCGTACGTGTAGAACGCGTCCTGCGTCTCGACGACGATCTTGTCGCCCTTCACCAGCCGGTTGACGTAGCGGAAGGGCTCGCCGTGGGTGTTGCGGTGCCCCGCCACGGCGAAGTTCCCCTGCTTGTCGGCCGGCATCGCCGTCTTCAGCTTGCCGTCCGCGTAGTGACCGACCATGCCCCGGTCCAGCACCTTGTGCTTGTCGATGCCCTCGGCCACCGGAACCTTCACGTCCAGCTTCGGGATGTGCATGATCGCGAAACCCTGGCCCGGCTCGAACGCCCCGGCCGCCTTCGGCTTCGCACCGTCCTTCGCCCAGCCGTCCTGGAGGCTGTGTCTGGCCCCGTCGGCCTGCATCCCGGCCCGGACGTTGGTCCACCACAGCTGGTACGTCACGAACAGCAGCATCACCACGCCGAAGGTGATGAACAGTTCCCCGACGAACCGGCTGACGACCACCCCCGCACCGTCCGTCCGCACCGGCGCACCGGCCCTGGCCCCCCGACGGCGCCCGGCACGACCACCGGGCTCGGGGCCGGTTCCGGAGCGGGGGCCGGGCTCGGTGGAGGTCCCGGAGCGGGGGCCGGGCTCTGTCGAGGCCCCGGTGTCGGTGTCGGCATCGACTATTCGGCGTCGGCGCGGCGGCGAGATCGTCGACAGCGCGAACGTCTCGTCGTTCGCGGGCTGTTCGTATACGTAGCTCTGCGGCTCCGGCTGCACGTAGGTCTGCGGCTCGGGCCGTACGAACGTCTGCGGCTCCGGCGGTACGTAACCCTGCGGCTCGGATACGTAGGCCTGCTGAGGCGCCTCGGTCTGCTGCGGCCCGTACCAGTCGCGTCGGTACCCCTCCGGGTCGTACCACTCCTCGGGCTGGGGGTACGGATACTGCGCCTGCTGGTACTGCTGCTCCTGGTAGGGGGGCGGCTGTACGGCCCCCTGCTGCCCCGCGTACGGCTCGTACGCCCCATATGGCTCCGGGGTCCAGCCCGCCTGCTCCTGCCCCGGCAGCGGGTCGTTCAGCGGGTCCGCGAGCCGGTCCACCGCCGCACCGAGGCCGTCCGCCCCGAAATCACCCTGTCCGCCGTACTGCCGCGCCCCGTACGCCTGCTGCTGCGGGTCGTACTCGTACTCGTGGGGCGCTTCGTACCCGGCGGCATCGTGTTCGGGGCGGAGCGCCGTCACGCGCCGGCCTTACCTGCACCCACCACCGGAGCCAACCCCACCGACCGTCCCACTGCCTGGGTGTCGCCGCACTGCACGAGCCAGTTGGCCAGCATCAGGTGCCCCCATTCGGTGAGCACCGACTCCGGGTGGAACTGCACGCCCTCGACCGGAAGATCACGGTGCCGCAGCCCCATCACGATCCCGTCGGCGGTCCGCGCGGTCACCTCCAGCTCGGCGGGGACGGACTCCGGCTCGGCCGCGAGCGAGTGGTAGCGGGTCGCCGTGAAGGGCGACGGCAGCCCGGCGAACACCCCGGCGCCCTCGTGCAGCACCGGCGACGTCTTGCCGTGCAGCAGCTCCGGGGCCCGGCCGACCACGCCTCCGTACGCCACCGCCATCGACTGCATGCCCAGACAGACCCCGAAGACCGGAATGCCGTTGTCCGCGCAGTGTCTGACCATGTCGACGCAGACGCCGGCCTGTTCCGGCGCACCGGGTCCCGGGGACAGCAGCACGCCGTCGAAGCCGTCCTGGGCGTGCCCCAGCCCGACCTCGTCGTTGCGGAGCACCTCGCACTCGGCGCCCAGTTGGTACAGGTACTGGACGAGGTTGAAGACGAAGCTGTCGTAGTTGTCGACGACCAGAATGCGCGCGCTCATGAGCCGTCCGTCCCGTTCGTACCGTCGACCGTCACTTCACCGAACGGCAGCAGGGGCTCCGCCCACGGGAAGACGTACTGGAAGAGCACGTACACCACCGCGAGGATCAGAACGAGCGAGATGAACGCCCGCACCCATGCGTTGCCCGGCAGATGCCGCCAGATCCAGCCGTACATGCTGCCCCTTCCGTGTCGTCGTGACCCAGACTAAAGGGCGGCGGCAAGCAGCTGGGGTCAGCCGGTCAAAGCCGCGGGCCTGCCCTTGCCGACGGGCTGCGTCGCATCAAGATGTGCCCACGCGACCAGCCGGTGGCTGCTGCCCCACTCGGGGTCGCAGGTGGTGAGGGTGAGATAGCGCCCGGGCCCGTCGAACCCGGCCTTCCGCGGCACCGGGTCCACGACCCCGACGTCGCTCGGCACGGTCAGGTACGGCAGCTTGTCGATGCGGTACGTGAACCAGGTCGCGCCGTCGCTGAGCACCACCGCGTCTCCCGGCCGCAGTTCGGGAAAGTCCTTGAAGGGGTCGCCGTAGGTCCTGCGGTGTCCCGCGACGGAGAAGTTTCCCGTCTCGCCGAGCCGCGCCGTGCCCGCATAGTGGCCGAGGCCCTTCTTCAGCGTTCCGGTGCCGGTGCCCTCCAGGACGGGCCAGTCCCACTTCTTTCCGAACCGGGGCACGTACATGACGGCGAAGGGCTTTCCCTCACGGTACGAGGGCGGGGCGGGCGGCGCAGGTACGGCGGCGGACCCCGTGGGGGTGGCGGTGGCGGCCGGCCGGTGCGACCACTCGTCCTGGAGGGCGTCGATCTGCCCGTCGGACGCACCGGCGGCCTGCACGCCGGTCCAGAAGAGCACGTACACGACGAACAGGACGACGACGGCGCCGACAGTGATGCAGAGCTCGCTGAAGGTTCTGACGGCCAGTCGTAAGGAAACGGACGCGGACACGGTGTGGTCCCCCCTCCCGCCGCGCGTGACTGTCGCCCGTGACTGTCACGCGTGAGTGCTGCGGCGACTGCTGCGGCAGCCGCGGCTGCTACTGCTGTACGGGCTTCGCGTAGTGGAGATCCACTGTGCCCGAGTAGCCGGGCAGAGTCATCGCCTCGTGCTCCTCGACTTTCCAGCCGAGCCCGTACGCCTTCACGTACAGCTGGTAGTTCTGCAGCGCGGGGGAGGCGGTCAGCGCCCTCTTGAGGCTGCCGCGGTCGCCGACCGCGGTGACGGTGTACGGCGGCGAGTAGACGCGGCCCTGGAGGATCAGGGTGTTGCCGACGCAGCGGACGGCGCTGGTGGAGATGAGGCGCTGGTCCATGATCTGGATGCCCTGGGCGCCGCCCTGCCAGAGGGCGTTGACGACGGCCTGGAGGTCCTGCTGGTGGATGACCAGGTCGTTGGGGTTCGGTTTCGGGTAGCCGGGGTTGGCGGTGGCGCCGGGCGGGGCGTCGTTGAGGGTGACCGTGAGGGCCTGGCCCGCGAGCTTCTTGGCTCCGGCGGCCTTCTCCAGCGCACCGAGCCTGGCGTCCTCCGCCTCGGTGCTGCCGTCGTCGCGCCGGGCGAGGGCGTCGACGTCGCTGCGGACGGCGCCGGTGGACTTCTCCAGCGCCTTGTTCTTCTCGCTGCGCTGCCGGGTGAGGTCGGAGAGCTTCAGCAGCGAGTCGTCGGTGCGGATGTTGGTGCCCTTGGCGGTGTTGAAGCTCGTGACGAAGATGAGCCCGGCGAGGGCGAAGACGGCTGCGGTGAGCAGGCGCACGGGGCGCAGCGCGGGACGCCGTACGGCAGACCGGTCCGGGGACTGGTCGGTGGACCGGTCCGAGGAGTGGTCCGAGAGCTGTTCCGGGGACTGGCCCGGGGACGGTTCTGCGAGCCGATCCGCGGGCCGTTCCCCAGACCGTTCCGTGGACTCGTCCGGGGAGTCGGCAGAATTGCTCATACCCTTATCTCCTTCGACGCCGCGGAAGCACTACGCTAACGGACGCCCGGGGGAGGCGGTGTTTCCCCTGACGGCGCCCGCCTTGCCCCTTGGCGTCACGCCACAGTTCCCTGCGCGGTAACGCAGCGCATCGACAGGAGAGTCCCTCGTGCCGAAGTCACGTATCCGCAAGAAGGCTGATTTCACGCCTCCGACCGCCACGAAGCAGGCAACCGCGATCAAGCTGACGAGCCGCAGCTGGGTGGCGCCGGTGATGCTGGCGCTGTTCCTCATCGGTCTCGCCTGGATCGTGCTGTTCTACGTGACCGAGGGCGATCTGCCGATCAAGAGCTTGGAGAACTGGAACATCGTGGTCGGCTTCGGCTTCATCGCCGCCGGCTTCGGCGTCTCCACCCAGTGGAAGTAGAGGCACTTCCGGGGCCCGCCCCGCAAGCACTGCCCAGAACTGTCCACAGCGTTATCCACACCTGAGGAAAAGTTACGACGATCTGTGGATAACTCTCACGCTGTTGACGCCAGTGTGATCGCATCCTCACCCTGCACCTCACTGTCGCCCCTTGTCCTGGCTGGAAAAACCCAGCTCAGCGACAAGGGGCTCAGTTGTTCCCCCGTCTCCCCACAGAATGCACAGCTTTCGCCACGCGCTGTGGACAACGTACGAAGACCGGGGTCACGGACCGGAAGGGTGGGGCCGGGAGGGCGGGAACCAGGCCGGGACCGAGGTCCGTCCCGGCGTCCCCTCACACGGTGAGCGCGGCCGTCCTGACCAGCACCGTCACCAGGACCAGGACGAAGACCAGCCCGAAGGTCCCGTACTGCACGAGGTTGCGCTTGTCCCGCGGCGCCCCGATCAGTCCGAGCGTGATCAGCACACCCCCGACGAGGCCGCCGATGTGCGCCTCCCAGGCGATGTTGCTGCCGCCGAAGGTGAAGATCAGGTTGATGACGAGCAGGGCGATGACGGGCCGCATGTCGTAGTTCATGCGCTTCATCAGGACGGCGGTGGCGCCGAGCAGCCCGAAGATCGCCCCGGAGGCGCCGAGCGAGGGCTGGTTCGGCGCGGCGACCGCGTACGTCAGCGCACTGCCCGCGAGCCCGGACAGTACGTACAGGCCGATGAACCTGGCCCGTCCGAGCGCCGCCTCCAGCGGGCCGCCGAGCCACCAGAGCCCCAGCATGTTGAAGGCGATGTGCCAGATCTCCTGGTGCAGGAACATCGAGGTGAACAGCCGGTACCACTCGCCTGCGGCGACACCGTCGAAGACGAAGGTCGGTGGCGCCGGCCATGCTCCGAGCAGGTAGAAGTCACTGACGATCCGCTCGCCCGTGCCGGGGATGTACACAAGGGCGAAGACCGCCAGGTTCAGCCCGACCAAAATCTTGGTGACGAGCCGGGAATCGCCGCTGCTGACGGCGGTGCCCGCGATGTTCCGCGGCTGGTTGGCGGTGGGTGCGTGCCCGGTGCCCGACCCGTTCCGTACGCAGTCGGGGCACTGGAAGCCGACGGACGCGTCGATCATGCAGTCGGTACAGATCGGCTTCTCGCACCGGGTGCACCGGATTCCGGTCTCCCGGTCGGTGTGCCTGTAGCAGTGCGGAATCGATCCGTCTGCGTCGGCGGGCTGTGGGTCCGGGCTCTTCGGCGGCTGGTCCATGCCGTCCATTGTCACGATGTCAGCGCGTCTGGACGACGACTGTCTCCAGAACGATGTCCTCGACGGGGCGCTCGGTGCGCGGGTGGCGTTCGGCGCGGGCGATGGCGTCGACGACCTTCTTGCTGGCCTCGTCGGCGACCTCGCCGAAGATCGTGTGCTTGCGGTTGAGCATCACGGTCGGCTCCACGGTGATGAAGAACTGCGAGCCGTTGGTGCCGCCGGGCCCGGCATTGGCCATCGCCAGCAGGTACGGCTTGTTGAAACTGAGTTCGGGGTGGAACTCGTCGGCGAACTCGTACCCGGGGCCACCCATTCCGTTCCCGAGCGGGTCGCCGCCCTGGATCATGAACCCGCTGATCACCCGGTGGAAGACCGTGCCGTCGTACAGCTTGTCGGTGGTCCTCTCCCCGGTCTCCGGATTGGTCCACTCGCGCTCGCCCCGGGCGAGCTCGACGAAGTTGCGGACCGTCCTGGGAGCGTGGTTCGGCAGCAGCCGGATCTCGATGTCGCCCCGGCTGGTCCTGAGGGTGGCGTAAAGCTGCTCGGCCACGGGTCTGCCTTCCGCTGGGTCCTGGCGCCTGCCGAGTGGTCCGGCGAGCCTGCGCCGATCCTCGCACGGGGGCCCGGCCGACCTGCCCGGCGACCGGCTTTCTTCGGACGAGTCCGTACGGAACCGGGGCGATCGACGGCGAAGCGTGGCATTGTCGTCCGCAGTTCCCCTTGCACCGTATTTGCCCCATGATCTTCGTTCATGACCCGGATGCCCGTCCACACATGCCGCACATACCTGTGACGGGCATGATTTCGGTTTGGGTGGAAAGGCGCATCGACGAAGCGCCACCGAGGAGGAGGATTTCCGTGACCCGTAAGGACAGCGTGCGCAGCGCGACCGGTACGGCGAAGGACAGCGTGCGACACGCCGCCGAAGTGGTGGCGCCCTACGCGGGCACGGCCAAGGAAACGGCCGTGCATTACGCGCACGAAGCCCGGACCCGGCTCGCACCCCGGGTTTCGCATGCCACCCATCAAGCGGCCGAACAGGCCCGCGCCCAGTACGAGGCACATGTCGCGCCTCATATCGAGCAGGCGCGCACCCATGTCCCGGCCCGGGTGGACGAGGCGGCCCACAAGGCCGCATTCGCGACGAGGAGGGCCGCCCGGCAGGCCGCGGACTACACCGTTCCGCGCGTCGAGCACGCGGTGGCGGCAGCTCAGCCGGTACGGGACGAGGCAGCGGCCCGCAGCGCGGCCGCGCTGGCCGCACTGCGCGGCCAGGTCTCCCCGAAGGAGGTCCAGAAGCTGGTGCGCAAGCACGAGCGCCGGGCCCGTTCGGGGCGTCTCGCCAAGCGCCTGACGGTGCTGGGCCTGCTGGCGGGCGGTGCGTTCGCCGCCTGGAAGTGGTGGGACAAGCAGGCCAACCCGGACTGGCTGGTCGAACCCCCGGCCGCCACGGAGGTCCACGACCGCGCACCGCTGACCTCGGTCGACGGCAGCGACCAGGACATCCTCGACCCCGAGGTCCAGGCCAAGCAGGCCGAGGCCGAGGCGGCGGACCCGAAGGACCGCTGAGCGGCCACCGGGCGCCCATGCACCCAAAAGAAGACCCCCTGGCCTGCGAAGAAGCAGGTCAGGGGGTCTTTTGCTGTGGAGCCTAGGAGATTCGAACTCCTGACATCTGCCTTGCAAAGGCAGCGCTCTACCAACTGAGCTAAGGCCCCGAAAAGGGTGTCCGGAACCGAGCGGAACAGCGCTCGGACACCGACGCACACCAGAGTAGCGGGTGACCCCCACAATTCCGCAAACAGATTGGGGCTCCCCGTCCGCGACCACTCTCCGTAAGATGCTCCGCGAGGTTCGCAGCAGCGAAGGGGAGACGCAGATGGACGCAGCACAACAAGAAGCCGCGGCAAGAGCCAGAGAGCTTCAGCGCAGTTGGTACGGGGAGCCGTTGGGGGCGCTCTTCCGTCGGCTCATCGACGATCTGGGGCTCAACCAGGCCCGGCTCGCCGCCGTACTGGGCCTGTCCGCGCCCATGTTGTCCCAGCTGATGAGCGGCCAGCGCGCCAAGATCGGCAACCCGGCCGTGGTCCAGCGTGTCCAGGCACTGCAGGATCTGGCCGGCCAGGTGGCCGACGGAAGCGTCAGCGCGGGGGAGGCGACCGACCGCATGGAGGAGATCAAGAAGTCCCAGGGCGGATCCGTCCTGAACGCCACCAGCCAGACGACGGCAAGCTCGGGCGCGCCGACGGTACGGCGCGTGGTGCGCGAAATCCAGTCGCTGCTGCGCTCGGTGGCGGGGGCCGGGGACATCATCCACGCCGCGGACTCCCTCGCCGCGGACCACCCGGAACTGGCAGAGTTCCTCCGGGTGTACGGCGCCGGGCGCACCGCGGAGGCTGTCGCGCACTACGAGGCACATCAGAGCTGACCGGCCGCCGGCAGGGACACGGGCGGCGACACGAAGCGGACCGGGAGCGGGCGCAGCACAATGGGTGAGATATTCGCGGGCCGGTACGAGCTGATCGACCCGATCGGGCGCGGCGGAATGGGCGCGGTCTGGCGGTCCTGGGACCACCGGAGGCGCCGCTACGTCGCGGCCAAGGTGCTTCAGCAGAGCGATGCCCACACCCTGCTGCGCTTCGTACGCGAGCAGGCGCTGCGCATCGACCATCCGCACGTCCTGGCGCCTGCCAGCTGGGCGGCGGACGACGACAAGGTCCTGTTCACGATGGACCTGGTGAGCGGTGGTTCGCTCGCCCACGTCATCGGGGACTACGGCCCGCTCCCGCCCCGCTTCGTGTGCACCCTCCTGGACCAGCTCCTCGCCGGTCTTGCCACGGTGCACGCGGAGGGGGTCGTCCACCGCGACATCAAGCCGGCGAACATCCTCCTGGAGGCGACCGGCACCGGCCGGCCGCACCTGCGACTCTCCGACTTCGGCATCTCGATGCGCAAGGGCGAACCCCGCCTGACCGAGACCGACTACGTCGTCGGCACCCCCGGCTATTTCGCACCCGAGCAGATGCTGGGCGCCGAACCGGACTTCCCCGCCGACCTGTTCGCGGTCGGCCTGGTCGCCCTCTATCTGCTCCAGGGACAGAAGCCGGACTCCAGAGCTCTCGTCGAGCACTTCGCCTCTCACGGGACTCCCACCGCCCCGGAGGGCGTGCCGGAGCCCCTGTGGCAGGTCGTCGCGGGCATGCTCCAGCCCGACCCGCAGGCCCGGTTCCGGACGGCCACGGGGGCGCGCAAGGCACTGACCGCGGCCGTCGAGATGCTCCCCGAGGCATCCCCCGACGAGGACCCGGTCGAGGTCTTCGACCAGATCGGCCCGCTGCCGCCGGGCTTCGGCCCGTCCGGCCCCCAGCCGCCCGCCCCGCCTCAGCACACCCAGGAGGAGGGCCCCCTCACCCAGGGCCACATCCAGCACCCCGCCCAGAGCCAGGGCCAGAACCACACCCCCGGCCAGGCCCCCAGCCACGGCCAGAACCTGAGCCACGCCCAGCACCTGGACCATGCCCAGGACCCCAACGGCCAGGCCCCGTCCGGCCATTCTCCCTACCCCGGTCCGGCCCAGGCACCGACTCCGACCCCTGCTCCCGCCCCTTCCCCGGCCCCGGCTCCCGCCCCGGCCCCGCAGTCGGCGGCCATGTCGCAGACCGGCAGCTTCCACCTCGCCCCGCCCCCGCAGCAGGTCCCCGGCGCTCCCCACTCCTTCCCGGCCCAGTCCCCGACCCCGTCGGCTCCTGCGCCTGCGGCGCCCTCGTCCGGCATGCCCGCTCACGCGGCTCCCCCCTTCCCCGGTGCGGCCCCCAACCTCGCCCAGACACCGGCCGCCGCGGTCGGCCACCCGTTGCCGTCCACCCGTGGGTACACCGCACAGGGCTCCGGGGTTCCCGATCCTGCTGCGCCGGTTCCGTACGGCTCCCTGCCCCCGCAGAGCGCGCCTGTTCCGCTGCAGACACCTCTCCTGGCACCGGGCCGGGCACCGACCGCGCAAAAGCGGCCGGGACCGCCCCCGAAGGTGACGGTCCCGGTGATGGTGCTCGCACTGATCTGCTTCGCCGTGGGCTTCTGGGCCCTGACCCAGACCTGACCCACCTGGCCCAGACCGACCCACCGCCCCAGACCTGACCCACCTGGCCCAGACCTGACCCACTGCTGCCCGGCCCGTACGGACCGGACCGGCAGGTCTCCCCCGGCCCCTCCTACCAGGAGGCCGGAGGCGGCCCGTACCCCTGCTGCGGAGCGGGTGCGGGCTGCGGCAGGGCGTCGCCCGCACCCGCCCGGCGCCGCGCCAGCAGCGTCCACGCGCCGAGCCCCAGGACGAGCACGGTGCCCGCGCCGATCCCGGCCGCCGCGACGAGCTGCATCGTGTCGCTCCGCTCCGCCTGTGGACCGCTCTGCCCGCTGGCCGCCGCGTCCCTGTCGTCCTCCGAGACACCGAAGTCCCCGGCGGCCCCCGCGTAGGCGGGCCCCGGCTTCTTGTCGCCCTTCACGCTGACCCGCAGCGTCAACCCGTACGGCTTGTCCCCGAAGGTCGCGGCGACCTTCGGGTTCAGCGTGACCCGCAGGTAGTACCAGCCCGCGAGCCGCATGTCCTTGTCACCGCTGCTGGAGTCGAAGCGGTTCTCGTACGCCACGGGAGGCAGCGGATCCATCGCCGCCGTCTTCTGCTTCCCGTCGTAGGACATCGAGCTCGCGTCCTGCACGAACCCCCGAGCGGGGTTGTACAGGTCGTAGGAGACGGCGCTGCCCACGAATCCGTTCTTCGCCCCGGTGGCGCTGTGCAGGTCGAGGTCGGAGAAGATCTGCTGTCCCCAGTCGACGGGAACCCGGTAGAACAGCGACTGGCCGGGCTTGATCTCGTCGCGCCACTCGCCGGTGCTCAGCCCGGTGGCGTCGTTGAAGCCCGTCCCGCCGTGGCGCTTCTGCGGCCCGCCGGAGGGCGGGGCGGGAGAGGCACTGGGCCAGCTCTCGGGTGGCGCGGTCGGCCCGGCCGCCTTCAGACCCGGTTCGGACTGGAAGCGGATCTCCAGGTCCCAGTCCTCCGGCGCCGAGGTGGCTGCCGTGGAACGCTCGACGAGCACGTAGTACGTACCGGCCTCCTGGCAGCTGCTGGCGCCTTCCTCGATCGTCCGCGCCGCATAGGTGCTGATCGGGCGGGCGTAGTCGGCCGACCCGAAGCCCACGCTGTCGCCGGAGTCGCAGGAGCTGTTGCTGCGGTCGAGGACCGACACCTTGAGGTCGTCGCCGATCCCGACCTTGGGACCGTTCTTGGGCACGGCGACCGCGGACACGTAGGCGTTGCTCTTGGCGTCGAGGTCGAGCCGGTAGAACAGCTTGCCCTTCGGCCCGATGCTGTCCTTGTACGTCGACCCGGCGGTCAGCGCCGGTGCGTCCGCCGTGCTCGCGGCTCCCCTGACCGGTCCGGCCGCGGTGTCGAAGGCGTACGGTGCGGGCTCGCCCGCCGCAAGTGCCTGCCCCGGCAGGGCCGTCACCGCGCACAGCGCCGCCACCCCGGCGAGCGTCCTGCCCAGGCCCCGGGAGCCCGGGAGCCCCCGGCCTCTGCTGCGCTGCCCCATCACGAGCCACCCCTTGTCGTGTTCGCCGCCGTGCGGCGCCGCATCGCGAGGAGCACGGCCCCGGCGACCACCACGACCGTCCCGCCCGCCACCGCGGCGATCGCGGTGCCGGACCATCCTGCCCCGCCCGCCCCGGCGCTGTCCGCCCGGGGGACCGATTCCCCGGACGGGCCCGGAGCACGGTCGGCCCGCCCCTTCGCCAGAGGTGCGTCGTGCTGGGGTCCTGAGCGTTCGTCACCGAGGACGGCGACCCGCAGCACCACCCCGATCTGCGGGTTCTCGGCGATCTCGGCGGTCTTCGCACCGAGCGAGACCGCGATGTAGAAACTGCCCCTGTCGTGCACGGGGACGGTGTTGGGGTGCGACTCGTAGCGGTTCGTCCAGGCGACCGGCACGGTGCCCAGGCTCGCGACCGCGGGCCTGCCCGTGTAGAGCGTCTTCGGATCGAAGCCGCCGCTGCCGCTGCCTACGGGCGCCCGCGCGGGCGTGTAGATCTGCGTCATGCCGTACGACATGACGCCGGCGCCGCCCTCGACCGTGGGCTCGTTGGCGAACTCCACGTCGTAGCGCACTTGTTGTCCCCAGCCCGCCGGCACCTTGTACCAGAGGGTCTGCGAGGGCAGGATCCGGTCGCGCCACACCCCGGCGGCGATCTGCCGGGCGTCGTTGAAGCCGGTGCCGCCCCGCACGTCCTTCGGGTCGCCGGCCGGCAGCGGCGCCTTCTCGTCGCCCGCCCCGTACTCGGGCTTCGACTCCCCGGGCTTCGTTCCCGGAGGCAGCGGCTTCTCGACGCCGTACGTCAGCTCCAGCGGCCAGCGCCCCGCGTCCGAGCCCTTCTTGCTCACCCGCTCGACGGCCAGCCAGTACCGGCCCGCCTTGTCGCAGCTGGCGGTGCCGCTCTGGCTGGGCACCCGGGCGACCGCCGAGGTCAGCGGTGTGGCGCCCTCGTTCTGGAGGAAGTGCTCGGTGCTGTTCTCGCAGGCACTGCTCTCGTCGTACTCGACGCGGGTCTTCAGCGCGTCGAAGGTGTCCACGGCGGCGCCGGGCTGCGGCACCGCCGTCGCCGAGAAGTTCACGGTCGACACGGCGTCCAGGTCCGCCGCGTAGTAGCGGGTCTCGCCCGGCCCGATGGTGTCGAGGTACTGACCGGGCGTCAGAGCCGGTGCGGTGCCCCGGGCCGGCGCGCCCTCGACCCGCTTGCCCTGGAAGCGGTAGCCGTCTGCGGAGAGCTGGGCGGCGCGCTGGAGCTGGCGTGCCAGCGCCGCCGCGTCGGGGGCGTCGTAGTAGCGCCCGTTGCCCGCCTTCGCGAGGCACTCCAGCTGCTTGCGGGCCGCGCCCTTCACCTGGAAGCCGACGGCGTCGATGCGCAGATCGACACCGCTGCGGCCGAGCTGCTTGGCGACCTCGCAGGGCTGTGGCGTACCGCAGTTGTCCTCGCCATCGGAGATCAACAGCACGGTGCGCTGCCCGATCGACCCGCCAGAAGCCCTGGGAAGGTCCTGTGCGGCCTTCTGGAGCGACAACCCGATGGGAGTGTCCCCCCTGGGCCGTACGCCGTTCACGGCGCGTTTCAACGCCTCCCGGTCGAGCTTCCGTACGGGCCGTACGAGCCGGGTGTCGGTGCACCCCTTGGGCCGGTCCGCGCCGTACACCCGAAGGCCGGTGGGATGGCCGTCCGGCAGCCCGTCCACCACGGTGGACACCGCACTGCGGGCCGCCTCCATCCGCGTACGCCCGGATCCGTCGCCGTCGGCCATCGAGCCGGAGGAGTCGAGCACGATCACCAGGCCGCCCCGGCCGGCATCCGGGCCGGATGTTTCACGTGAAACATCGACGGCCCCTGCGGCCGGAACTCCCGCCAGTACCCCCAGCAAAGCCCCACCGGCCACAACGGCCGCCACCCGAACCCTCACCCGAGCCCCCCCTCGCATCACTATATTTGCTCTCGCAAGCTAGAGATTTGCGCAGGCGAACACAAGGGAGTTGCGTCACCGTCCCGCAACAGGCGCCTCACCAAACCCCCGCACCCAGCCCTTTACACAGCAAAGAACCCCGGCCGCATCAGCGACCGGGGCTCTGCACTCTGACTACTGGAGCTCACACACCCGAACCTGCGGGCACGGAGTCAGTCGCCTCCGTCCACAGATCCTGCTCGGCGCGATCCGCCTGGATCTGGCGGTACACGAGGAGCCCGCCAATGGCGGCCAGTGCGACCAGGAGAAGCTTCTTCACCGCGCTACCTCGTCTTTCCATGACGTAGGAGACCTTTGGCGGCCGACTATACACACCGGCCGATACCGATCGGTGACCTACCGGGGGGTTCAACTTCCGGACGCGCAAAAGCGGTTGGCCCGGACGAGAACTTCCTCGTCCGGGC
>NZ_JBSGZD010000203.1:0-14397 GCF_053610825.1 Streptomyces sp. NPDC054863
GGGCGGCTCAGTCCGTGCTGACCGTGGCGTCCGTGCTGCCCGCGCCGTCCGCTTCCGCCGCGGCACCTTCGATGCCGTCGGCGTCCTCGGCCGCCTCCTCCCGCACCGGCAGCTCCGCGGCCAGCGCGGCAGCGGCCTGCACCAGCGGAAGCGCCAGCAATGCCCCAGTTCCTTCCCCCACAGTGACGCCCTGGTCGATCAGAGGGTTGAGCGCCATCCGGTCCAGCGCCTTCGCCTGCGCGGGCTCACCGCTCGCGTGCCCCGCCAGCCACCAGTCCGGCGCCCGGAACGCGGCCCGCTGCGCCACCAGCGCGCACGCCGCCGACACCACGCCGTCCAGGATCACGGGCGTACGGCGCACCGCGCACTGGAGCAGGAATCCGGTCATCGCCGCGACGTCCGCCCCGCCCACGGTGGCGAGGAGCTCCAACTGGTCGCCGAGCACCGGCCTGGCCCGCCGCAGCGAGTCCCGCACCGCCGCGCACTTGCGCATCCACGCCAGGTCGTCGATGTGGGCGCCGCCGCGCCCGGTGACCACCGAGGCGTCCGTGCCGCACAGCGCGGCGACGAGTGTGGCCGCGACGGTCGTACCGCCGACGCTCAGATCCCCGAGCACCACGAGATCGGTCCCGGAGTCGGCCTCCTCGTCGGCGATCGCCATGCCCAGCCGTACGGCGGTCTCGGCCTCCTCCGCGGTCAGCGCGTCCTCGACGTCGATGCGTCCCGAACCGCGCCGCACCCGGTGGCGCACGACCTCCTCGGGCAGCAGCGCGGGGTCGCAGTCGACGCCGGCGTCGACGATCCGCACCTGCACCCCGAGCCGCCGCGCCAGCACGGCCACGGGGCTTGCGCCGTCGAGCACCGCCCGCACCAGCCGGTGCGCGGAACCCGCCTCGCGCACGGACACGTCGAGACCGGCCACCCCGTGGTCACCGGCGAACAGCACCACCTTCGCCCGCTCCACGGGCCTGACCGGGACGGCCCCCTGGGCGGCGGCCAGCCACTCGCCCAGCTCGTCGAGCCTGCCCAGCGTGCCGGGTGCCACCGCGAGGCGCTCCCGGCGGTCCTCGGCGTCACGCCGGACGCCGCTGTCGGGGCGTTCGATCAGGTCGGAGAAGTCGTCGAGATTCAGCGCGCTCATTCGCCGAACAGTACCGGCCGTACGGCGTAATCCTGAGCCCTCCCAGCGGGTCCTTCCCCCAGCGGTCCCCTCAGCGCAGCACCAGCGCCTGTCCCGCCACCACCAGCAGCACCTGCTCGCACTCCGCCGCGAACGTCGTGTTCAGCCGCCCCAGTTCGTCACGGAACCGCCGGCCGCTCGCCGTCGCCGGAACGACCCCCGAGCCCACCTCGTTGCTCACCGCGACGACCGTCCGCCGGGTCTCCCGAACCGCCCGCACCAGCTCCCCGGTCCGCTCCCGCAGCGCGTGGCGCCCGTCCGCCGCCCACTTCTCGTCGTCCCACGCCCCGACCCGGTCCATCGCGTCCGTCAGCCACAGGGCCAGGCAGTCGATCAGCAACGGCGGCCCGTCCTGCTCCAGCAGCCCCGCCAGCTCGCACGTCTCCTCGGTGCGCCAGCTGCCGGGACGCCGCTCCCGGTGCAGCCCGATCCGCTCGGCCCACTCCCGGTCGCCGTCCCGCCGCCCGCCGGTCGCGACGTACACGACCCCAGGAAAGCCCTCCAGCCGCCGCTCGGCCTCCACCGACTTCCCCGACCTGGCCCCGCCCAGCACGAGGGTGCGCCCGGGCACGTCGGGCACCTCCTGGTACTCGCCGACCACGAGCGTCGTCCCGTCCGGCACGGCCCTGGCCCCGAGCGCGGCCAGCCGCCGGCCGGCCTCCGCGGGCGTCGGCACGTCGTGATCCAGGTGTACGGCGACCACGTCCGTCGTCCCGGTGACCGCACCCCAGCCGCGCAGCTTGGCCAGTGCGTCCGGCCGCCCGATGACGTCCATCACCACCAGGTCGTACGGGCGCACCCCGCCCTCGCCCGCGGGCGAGCCGCCCCGCGGCAGGTACAGCAGCCGGCCGCCCTCCGCCGACGTCACCTCGTATCCCGTACCGGGGGAGTCCATCGGCACGGCCCGCACCCGGTGCCCGCTGATCAGCGTCAACTCCTGTCCGTCCGGCACCCGCCCGGCCCGCGGCAGTCCCGGCGGCAGTTCGACGGGCGGCCCGTCGTGCGGATGCGTGAGCAGGACCTGCCGTACGCCCCCGAGCGACTGCCCCGCCCGGGCGGCGGCCAGCGCCGCTCCCGGCGTCAGGTCGAGCAGCAGCGCCCCGTCCACCAGCAGCGAGGTCGCGCCGCGCGCGTGCGCGGCCCTGGCGGTGGCGCAGGTCGCGCAGGGGCAGTCGGGGCGGGGCAGTCCTGCGGGTGCGGCCGTGCCGAGGAGAGTGAGTTCCACAGGTCGATCCTCCCGCGTCCTTGTGCGTGCTGCGCGCCCGGTTACGCTGCGGGCAGCATCGAGACGATCCGGGAGGCGTACATGGCGTGGACGTGGCGATTCGAGACGGCAGGCGGGACCGAGGTCCAACCGGCGGTGGAACCGGAGGAGTTCACCACGCAGGGCGACGCGGAGTCCTGGCTCGGCGAGGTCTGGAAGGACCTGCTGGAGGGCGGGGCGGCGCAGGTGATCCTGTCGGAGGACGGGACGAAGGTGTACGGCCCGATGAGTCTGAACGCGGAGGGGTAGACCTCGCGGGGGCGGCCGGGGGCGCGGAGCTCCGCGTGGGGCCGCCCCCTGTGCCCGAGAGGACGGCATTCAGGGGCGCGGGGAACTGCGCGACCAGCCACGACGCACCCGCACCACGACCACCGGCCTGGCCGGCCCGGCCCGCCTCACCCCGCCCCTACATCTCCCCGAGTGTCACCTCCACCTCCTTCTTCACCCCGTCCCGCTGATAGGCGACCTTCACCTTCGCCCCCGGCTTCGAAGAAGCCAGCGCTTCGCTCAGCGACGTGATCGTCGTCAACGGCTGCCCGCCGAAGCCGACCAGAATGTCCCCCGCTTCGATCCCCGCCTTCGCCGCGGCCCCGCCCTTCTGGACCGATGCCACCGCCACCCCCGCGGGCTGGAAGTCGTCGTCCAGGACCGTCCGCCCGGACACCCCCAGCGCCGCCCGGCCCGAGTCCGTGACCTTGCCGTCCTTGACGATCTGGTCCGCGACCGTCCGCACCATCGACGCCGGGATCGCGAACCCGATGCCCGGCGCCGCCGAGCCCCCGAGCTGCGGATCCGTCGCCGCGAGCGTCGGGATGCCGATGACCCGGCCGTCCAGGTCGACCAGTGCGCCCCCGCTGTTGCCGGGGTTGATCGCGGCGGACGTCTGCACCATGTTCCCGATGGTGGCGCCGGTCCCGCCGCCCTGCCGGGGTTCGCTGACCGTGCGGCCGACCGCCGACACGATGCCCTGGGTGACACTGCTGGACAGCCCCAGCGGGCTGCCCATGGCGAGGACGATCTGCCCGACCTCCACCTTCGCCGAGTCCCCGAAGCGGGCCGCCTTCAGCCCGTCCGGCACCTTCTCCAGCTTGATGACGGCCAGGTCCTGTTCCGGATAGGCCGCCACCAGTTTCGCCGTCATCGGGTCACCGCCCCTGGTGGCGACGGTGACCTTGAACTCCTTCTCGTCGCCCACCACATGGGCGTTGGTGACGACGTGGCCCTTGTCGTCGTACACGACCCCGGACCCGAGCCCGCTCCGCGCGTCGATCTGGACGACCGACGGCAGGACGTCCTTGATCACCCGCTGGTAGTCCTCCTCCAGCTCCCGCGTGCCGGAAGCACGCGAGGGGGAGGCGGACGCGGAAGTAGCAGCAGGAGCGGGGGCCGCATCCTTCGGCGCCGGATCCGAACACCCCGCCAGCACCACGGAGCAGACGCCCAGCCCCGCCAGCACCCGCCGGGGTACGGCGGTGCGGCGTGCGGGGGCGCGGTAAAGAGAGCGTTCGTCCATGACTGGAGTGTCCCTTCGGTCCGTACGGCACGGCCCGCCGGAAGGGGCCGATCAGGGGGTCGAAGGCGCCGCCGACTCCGCGTGCAGGAACTGCGTCGCCGCCAGCTCCCCGTACAGCGCGTCCCCCGCCACCAGCTCCGCATGCGTGCCCACGGCCCGTACCTTTCCCGCGTCCATCACCACGATCCGGTCGGCGAGCGTCACCGTGGAGAGCCGGTGCGCCACCACCAGCACCGTCGTCTCCCGTGCCGCCTCCGCGACCGCGTCGCGCAGCGCCAGCTCGTTGACCGCGTCGAGCTGCGAGGTCGCCTCGTCGAGGAGCAGCAGCCGGGGCCCCCGCAGCAGCGCCCGCGCGATCGCGACCCGCTGCCGCTCGCCGCCCGAGAGCTTGGAGCCCCGGTGCCCGACCACCGTCTCAAGACCGTCGGGCAACCGGTCCACCAGGCCGTCCAGCCGGGCCTTGACGAGTACTTCCCGTATCGCCCCGTCCGTCGCGTCCGGTGCGGCGAACACCAGGTTCTCCCGCAGGGTCCCCGCCAGCACCGGGGAGTCCTGCTCCACGTACCCGATGGCGGCGCGCAGGTCGGCGAGCGGCCAGTCCCGTACGTCGCGGCCGTCGACGAGCACCCGGCCGCCCGTCGCCTCGTAGAAGCGCTCGATCAGCCCGAAGACGGTCGTCTTCCCGGCCCCCGAAGGGCCGACGAAGGCGGTCATGCCACCGCCCGGCACGTCGAAGTCGACGCCGTGATGGACGTACGGAAGGTCGTCCCGGTAGCGGAAGGAGACGCCCTCGAAGGCGACCTGCGCGGGCCCGCCCCCCACCGGGGCGAGCGCCGCCCCCGGCTCCTCCACCTCCAGCTTCTCCGCGTCCACGATCCGGGCCACCGCCGCCGAGCCCATCTGGTACTCGGTGACCGCGTTCACCAGCTGGCTGATCGGGTCGATCAGCCAGAAGAGGTAGAGCAGGAAGGCGATCAGGGTCGCCACCGAGATGGCCCCCGAGGCGACCCGCGCCCCGCCGATCCCCAGCACCACCAGGAACGACATCTGGACCGCAAGACCGACCGAACTCCCCGCCAGGGCCTGCCACTTGGCGGAACGCACGCCGTGCCGCCAGGCCTCCTGCGCGGCGGCCTCCACCACCGCGGCCTCGCGTGCCTCGGCACCCGATGCCTTGACCGTCCGGAAGGCGCCGAAGGCACGCTCCAGCACGGTCGAGATCGCCCCGATCGCCTCCTGCGACTGCTTCGTCGCCTGCGCGATCTTCGGCATGACGAACCCGACGGCCCCGCCGATCAGCAGGATCACCCCGAGCGTGACCCCGAGCAGTACCGGGTCCAGGTACGCCATCAGCGCGATCGTCGCCAGGAAGGTCAGGCTGCCGGTCGCCGCCGAGACGATCGAACTCGTGGTGACCGCGCGCAGCAACGTCGTGTCGGAGGTGACCCGGGACATCAGGTCACCCGGCTGGGTGCGCTCCACCTCGGGCACCCGCAGCCGCAGCAGTCGGCCGATCAGATTGCGGCGGGCGACCAGGACCACCGTCTCGGCGGTGCGCTCCAGGACGTACGAACCGACGGACTGCACCGCTGTTCCGAGCACCACCAGTCCGGCGAGCATCACAAGCAGCCCGGTGATCGACCCGTCCCCACCGAGCCGCTCGACGAGCGCCTGGGCCGCGAGCGGCTGCGCGAGGCTGGACGCCGCGCCGATCAGGGTGAGCAGCGCGCCGAGCGCGACCGCCCAGCGGTGCGGACGGAAGTGCTGGTAGAGGGCGCGCCAGGTCTCGCGCGCGGGCAGTTTGGGGGTACTGACCGGGTCCCCGGTCTTTTCGGTTGTCGTGGCCACGTTAAAGAGGACGCAAAGTGGGGCCGCACGCCTGACCGCCCCGGTGAACGGATTTCACCGCTCGCCCCTCAGCCCCGTACCCCGCACAGGTGCAGCAGCGCCGCCACTCTCCGGTACGGATCCGTCCGGCCGGCCCTGTCCTCCAGGGCGATCACCTGCGCCAGCTCCTCCTCGGGGAGCGGCGGCGCCTCGTTCGGCACGTGGTCGGTGAAGACGCGCACCCCGTACCAGGCGTGCAGCGGGGCCGCGATCCCGGCCAGCGTCGCGGTCAGCGCGTCGAGCCGGTCCGCCCGCACCGCCAGCCCCAGCCGGTTGGTGTACGCGTCCGTGTCCAGCGCGCCAAGAGCGCCCGCCCAGTCCCCGGCGAGCGCGGGCCGCATGGCCAGCGCGTCCGCGTTCCGTACGAGCAGGGACAGCAGCCCGCCGGGCGCCAGCATCCGGGCCAGGCCCGCCACCAGGGCGTCCGGCTCCTGGACGTACATCAGCACCCCGTGGCACAGCACCACGTCGAAGCTGCCCGGCAGGAAGTGCACACCGGTGTCACGGCCGTCGCCCTGCAGCAGCCGGACCCGCTCGCGGATCCCGGCGGGCTCGACGGCGAGGGCCTCGCGGGCGGTCGCCAGCATGCCCGCGTCGGCCTCCAGGCCCGTCACCCTGTGCCCGGCGCGCGCGAGGCGCAGCGCCTGGGTGCCCCGGCCCATGCCGACGTCGAGTATCCGCAGCCGCTGTCCGACCGGGAAGCGGCCGGATATCTGCTCGTCGAGCTGACGGGCGACCAGTTCCTGCCCGACCCTGTTGCGCAGTCCCCCCAGACCGGCCAGCCATGCGGCGGAAGCCCCGTCGAAACCCGCCACAGGGGCGGTCGACGAGGCTTCCGGAGCGTGGGGGTTTTCCCGGCTCAGGGTCGCTCTCCGCGCTTGACCTGCGGCTTCGGCAGGCGCAGGCGGCGCATCTGGAGCGAGCGCATCAGGCCGTAGGCCACGGCGCCGCGCTTGGGCTCGTCGGGGAACCGCACGTTCAGCTGCTTCTTGATGCGGAGGAACAGGCCGATCGAGTCGAGCACGATCAGCACGATGACGATCATCCACAGCAGCAGCGAGACCGTCTGCAGGTTGCCGACCTGGATCATGCTCATCACGAGGATGACCACTGCCATCGGCAGGAAGAACTCCGCCACGCAGAAGCGCGAGTCGACGTAGTCGCGGACGAAGCGGCGCACCGGGCCCTTGTCGCGGGCGGGCAGGTAGCGCTCGTCGCCGCTGGCGAGGGCCTCCCGCTGCTTGGCGAGGTCGGCACGGCGGGCTTCCCGCTGGCGCTTCATCGCCTCCTTGCGGTTCGCCGGCACGGTCGCGGCGCTGCGGCGCTGCGACTGCGCGACGGCGCGCTTGGGGGTGGGGCGCCCCTTGGGCGCCTGCGGGTCACGGGGCTGCTTGGAGAGGTCGGCAGTCACCTTGTCGGCGGCGGCGGTCTTCTCAGCGCTGGAGTTGGCACGGCTACGGAACACAAAACCCAAGGGTACGGGGTGCGGCGCATGGACCCCAGCCTTGCGGGGAACGATCCGGCAACAGCTGCGTCCGTACGGCCCTGTCCGGTGCGTTTCCCACGGTCCCGCCCGGGCGCGTACCAGGGTCTCCTCTACTCCCTACGCCTGAGCCGGCCCGCGCACAGTCGTCCTGGAGGAGGAGCACATCGGCATCGGAACAGTGCGGTAATGGAGACAGGGCCCGTACTGTGGGGTCTGTGGAGTGGCCAGGAGCCTGAAGTCCGTCAGAAGGGGGCGCGCGAAGCCCATGAGCGGTGTCATGAAGCGTATGGGGATGATCTTCCGCGCGAAGGCGAACAAGGCCCTTGACCGGGCCGAAGACCCGCGGGAGACGCTGGATTACTCGTACCAGAAGCAGCTTGAGCTGCTTCAGAAGGTACGCAGGGGAGTCGCCGACGTGGCGACGTCGCGCAAGCGCCTCGAACTGCAGCTGAACGGGCTGCAGAGCCAGTCCTCCAAGCTGGAGGACCAGGGCCGCAAGGCGCTCGCACTGGGCCGGGAGGACCTCGCCCGCGAGGCCCTGTCCCGCCGTGCCGCGCTGCAGCAGCAGGTCTCCGACCTGGAGGTGCAGCACCAGACCCTCCAGGGCGAGGAGGAGAAGCTCACCCTCGCCGCGCAGCGCCTCCAGGCCAAGGTCGACGCCTTCCGTACGAAGAAGGAGACCATCAAGGCCACCTACACGGCGGCGCAGGCACAGACCCGGATCGCGGAGTCCTTCTCCGGCATCTCCGAGGAGATGAGCGACGTCGGCGTCGCGATCCAGCGTGCCGAGGACAAGACCGCGCAGCTGCAGGCCCGCGCGGGCGCGATCGACGAGCTGCTCGCCTCGGGCGCGCTGGACGACCAGTCCGGGCTCGCCAAGGACGACATCCAGGCCGAGCTGGACCGCCTCTCCGGCGGTACGGACGTCGAGCTGGAGCTCCAGCGCATGAAGGCGGAACTGTCCGGCGGCCCGTCCCAGCAGGCCATCGAGGGTGGCCAGCAGGATGCGGCGGGCAGCGGCCAGGGTCAGAATCAGGGTCAGTCCCACCCCAGGTTCGACAAGCAGTAGTTCGACAAGCAGGAGGAGGAGCGCCGTGATCGTACGGATCATGGGCGAGGGTCAGCTCGACCTGGCCGACAGCCACTTCGTCGAGCTCAATGCGCTCGACGACGAACTGCTGGCCGAGATGGAGAACGGCGACGGGCCGGGATTCCGGCGCACGCTGGAGGCGCTCCTGGATGCGGTGCGCACCCTGGGCGCGCCCCTCGCCGACGACTCCCTGGAGCCGTCGGAACTGATCCTCCCGGCGCCGGACTCCACGCTGGAGGAAGTCCGCGCCATGCTCTCCGACGACGGCCTCATCCCGGGCTGACCCCCGGGACGGCCCGGTCCTGCTCCCTAGCCCCCGAGCCTCCTTGGGCAGCGGGGCCGCCCCCCCGGGGGCGGGACGGGTGGGCAAGGGGGCGGCCCCCCACGCGAAGCCCCACCTCGCTCCGGCACGTGCACCGGTGCGGGCCGGCTGAGGTTGCCCGTCCCAGGGCAGGACCCCGTACCCGTACCGTAAAAAGCATGACCGCCCCCAGCCTCCGCACCGGCCTTCCCCGCACCCGGTCCTGGCTGCGTGGCCATCCCCTCGTCGTCGACGGCGCGATCGCGGCCGTCGTCCTCGCGTGCATGATCATCGGATCGTTCGCCGATCCGCACGACGGCATGCACGGCCCCTCCTTCGGCACCCGCGCCCCCGGCGTCCGCGGCATCGTGCTCATGGTGCTGGCCGCCGCCGCCCTCGTGCACCGCCGCCGTCGGCCCCTGCCCGTACTGGCCGTGACCTGCGCACTCACCGTCGTCGGGTTCGCCCTCGCGCCCATGGACCCGCCCGCGCCCGTCGCGATGAGCGCCGTCGTCGCGCTCTACACCGTCGCCGCCCGCACCGACCGGCCCACCACCTGGCGCATCGGTCTGCTCACCATGGCCGGGCTCACCGGCGCCGCGATGTGTTTCAGCGACGGCCCCTGGTACGCGCAGGAGAACCTGGGGCTGTTCGCCTGGACGGGGATCGGCGCCAGCGCGGGCGACGCGGTCCGCTCCCGCCGCGCGTTCATCGACGCGATCAGGGAGCGTGCCGAGCGGGCCGAGCGGACCCGGGAGGAGGAGGCCAGGCGCCGGGTCGCCGAGGAGCGGCTCCGTATCGCCCGGGACCTGCACGACGTCGTCGCCCACCACATCGCCCTGGTCAACGTCCAGGCGGGAGTGGCGGCGCACGTCATGGACAAGCGTCCCGACCTGGCCAAGGAGGCCCTGGCGCACGTCCGCGAGGCCAGCCGGTCCGCACTGGGCGAACTCCGCGCCACCGTCGGCCTGCTCCGCCAGTCCGGCGACCCCCAGGCCCCCACCGAGCCCGCCCCCGGCCTCGGTGTCCTGGACGGGCTCCTCGACACGTTCCGCAATGCCGGGCTCCCCGTCGAGCTGGCCCGTACCGACGGCGGACCGCTCGCCGCCTCCGTCGACCTGGCCGCGTACCGGATCATCCAGGAGGCCCTCACCAACGTCCGCAAGCACGCGGGCCCGGACGCGAAGGCCGAGGTCAGCGTCGTACGGGCCGGGGCCTCGATCGAGGTCACCGTCGTCGACGACGGTACGGAGACCCCGCCGCCCGAGGCCGACGGCGGCCACGGCCTCATCGGCATGCACGAACGCGTCGGCGCCCTCGGCGGCACCCTCTCCGCGGGCCCCCGACCAGGCGGCGGCTTCCGCGTCCATGCGATCCTGCCCGACACGGCCGGTGCGTCGACCGGCACGCACCGGGCCACCGGCACGCACACCGGTACAGCGGCCACCACCAAGGCCACGGCACAGGCCCGTCCGCAGTCCGGCCCGGGGGAGGACCACGCACCATGACCATCGAGCAGCCCCTGCCACCGCCCGCTCTCACGATGCCCCCCATCAAGGTCCTCCTCGCCGACGACCAGGCCCTCCTGCGCAGCGCCTTCCGCGTCCTCGTCGACTCCGAGCCCGACATGGAGGTTGTCGGTGAGGCCGCCGACGGCGCCCAGGCCCTCGAACTGACCCGCGCACACCGGCCGGACGTCGTCCTGATGGACATCCGCATGCCCGGCACGGACGGCCTCGCCGCGACCCGCGCGATCGGCGCCGACCCCGAACTCGCCGCCGTGCACGTCGTGATGCTGACCACCTTCGAGGTCGACGAGTACGTCGTCGAGTCGATCAGGGCGGGCGCCTCCGGCTTCCTCGGCAAGGGCGCCGAGCCCGACGAGCTCCTCAACGCCATCCGGATCGCCGCCGGCGGCGAGGCCCTGCTCTCGCCCGCCGCGACCAAGGGCCTCATCGCGACCTTCCTCAAGCAGGGCGAGCTCCCGAGCACGCCCCCGGTGGCCGACGGTGCCCGCGCGGCCCGCCTCGCCACCCTCACCGTCCGCGAGCGCGAGGTCCTCGCCCACGTCGCGGGCGGCAACTCCAACGACGAGATCGCCGAGCTCCTCGCCGTCAGCCCCCTCACCGTCAAGACGCACGTCAACCGTGCGATGGCGAAGCTCGGCGCCCGCGACCGGGCACAGCTGGTGGTTTTCGCGTACGAATCCGGCCTTGTACGCCCACGGGTGGAGTGACGGCGTACTCCCGCGTACTGCGCCTGCGGTACACCCCGGACGAGAAGGGGACCTGGGAGCGAGGAATCGACCTCTTCCGATGGCTGATCGTATGAAAGGACCCTCGCGTCCGCCTGCCCCGCACACGGACCCCCGTCCCGGGGGCCGCCTGCTTCGCTCGCCACAGATCGCCACAGAAGAGAGATCCCACCCATGTCCTGGCTGTCCAGGTTCAGCCTCGCCCAGCGGGCCTTGATCGGGCTGATATCGATCGTCGCGATCGTGTTCGGCGCGGTCGCGATTCCCCAGCTCAAGCAGCAACTGCTGCCCACGATCGAGCTTCCGATGGTGTCCGTGATCGCCCCGTACCAGGGTGCCGCTCCGGACGTGGTCGAGAAGCAGGTCGTCGAGCCGCTGGAGAACGCGCTCAAGGCCGTCGACGGCATCGAGTCCGTGACGTCCACGGCGAGCGAGGGCTCCGCCGTGATCATGGCCCAGTTCGACTACGGGGACGACGGCACCAAGCAGCTCGTCGCCGACGTCCAGCAGGCCGTGAACCGGTCCAGGGCGCAGCTCCCCAAGGACGTCGACCCGCAGGTCGTGGCCGGTTCGACCGACGACCTGCCGACCGTCACGCTCGCCGTGACCGCGAACCAGGACCAGCAGGCGCTCGCCGACCGGCTGGACCGCAGCGTCGTCCCCGTCCTGCAGAACATCGACGGCGTCAGCCAGGTCACCGTCGCCGGTGTCCAGGAGCTCCAGGTCGCGGTCACCCCGAACGACGCCGAGCTGGCCGCCGCCGGGCTCAACGCGATGACGCTCGGCCAGGCCCTCCAGCAGGCGGGCGCCACCGTCCCGGCCGGCGCCTTCGCCGAGGACGGCAAGTCCCGCACCGTGCAGGTCGGCGGGAACCTCACCTCGCTGAAGCAGATCGAGGACCTGCGGGTCAGCGGTCAGCCCACCCCGGGTCAGAGCGCGCCGCCCAGGCCCGTACGCCTGGGTGATGTGGCCACGGTCAAGGAGCAGCCCGCCGCTGCCACCTCCCTGACCCGTACCAACGGCAAGCCCAGCCTGTCGGTCTCGATCACCATGGACCAGGACGGCAGCGCCGTCGCCATCTCCGACGCGGTCAAGGACAAGCTCCCCGAGCTGCGCGCGAGCCTGGGCGCAGGCAGCGAGCTGACCACGGTCTTCGACCAGGGCCCCTCGGTCTCCAAGTCGATCTCCGGCCTCACCACCGAGGGTGCGCTCGGCCTGGCCTTCGCGGTCGTCATCATCCTGATCTTCCTGGCGTCGATCCGCTCGACGCTGGTCACCGCGATCTCCATCCCCCTGTCGGTGGTCCTCGCGCTGATCGTGCTGTGGACGAAGGACCTGTCCCTCAACGTCCTCACCCTCGGCGCGCTGACCATCGCGATCGGCCGCGTCGTCGACGACTCGATCGTCGTCCTGGAGAACATCAAGCGGCACCTCTCCTACGGCGAGGAGCGCTACGCGGCGATCACCACCGCCGTCAAGGAGGTCGCGGGCGCGGTCACCTCCTCGACACTCACCACCGTTGCCGTCTTCCTGCCGATCGGCCTCGTCGGCGGCATGGTCGGCCAGCTCTTCGGCTCGTTCTCCATCACGGTGACGGCCGCCCTGCTGGCCTCGCTGCTCGTCTCCCTCACCGTCGTCCCGGTCTTCTCGTACTGGTTCCTGCGCGCGCCGAAGGGCTCCGAGGGCGTCGCGCCCGAGGAACTGCGCCGCCGCTCCGAGGAGAAGGAGAACAAGAGCCGCCTCCAGCGGATGTACGTCCCCGTGCTCCGCTTCGCGACCAAGCGCCGCCTCGTCAGCGTGGCGATCGCCCTCGTGGTGCTCATCGGCACGTTCGCGATGGCCCCGCTGCTCAAGACCAACTTCTTCGACCAGGGCGATCAGGACACCCTCTCGCTCACGCAGAAGCTGGAGCCCGGCACCAGCCTGGACGCCACGAACGCCGCGGCCCTCAAGGTCGAGAAGGTCATCGAGTCCGTCGACACGGTGAAGGACTACCAGGTCAACGTCGGCTCCGCCGGGATGATGGCGGCCTTCGGCGGCGGCTCGGGCGCCAACCAGGCCTCGTACCAGCTCACCCTGAAGAGCGCCGAGGACACCGAGGCCGCCACCGAGGAGCTGGAGAAGAAGCTCGCCGCCCTCAAGGGCGCGGGTGACACCAAGGTGGGCGCGGGCGGCGGCTTCGGCAGCCAGGACCTGAGCGTCGTCGTCAAGGCCGCCGACGCGGACACCCTCAGCAAGGCGACGGAGCAGGTGCGTTCCGCCGTGGCCGGTCTGAAGGACGTCACCGACGTCCAGAGCGACCTCGCCCAGTCCGTGCCGCGCATCTCCGTCAAGGGCACTCCGAAGGCCGCAGAGGCGGGCCTGAGTGACGCCGCGCTCGGCGCGGTCGTCGCCCAGGCGGTCCGCGGCACCCCGTCCGGCAAGGCCACGCTGGACAGCACCGAGCGCGACATCGTCATCAGGTCCGCCAAGCCGGCGACGACCATGGACGAGCTGAAGAAGCTGCCGATCGCCCCCGGCGTCACCCTCGGCAGGATCGCCGACGTCAAGCTCGTCGAAGGCCCGGTCTCGATGACGCGCATCGACGGCGCCCGCTCGGCGACCGTCACCGCCAAGCCGGTCGGCGACAACACCGGCGCGGTCGGCACCGCACTTCAGTCGAAGATCAACGACATCAAGGCGGACCTGCCCACGGGCGCGACCGTCGAGATCGGCGGTGTCTCCTCCGACATGGAGGACACCTTCAGCAAGCTCTTCCTGGCCATGCTGGCGGCCGTCGCGATCGTCTTCATGCTGCTGGTCGCGACCTTCAGGTCACTGATCCAGCCGTTGATCCTGCTGGTCTCGATCCCGTTCGCGGCGACCGGTGCGATCGGTCTGCTGCTCGCCACCGGTACCCCGATGGGCGTCCCGGCGATGATCGGCATGCTGATGCTCATCGGCATCGTGGTCACCAACGCGATCGTGCTGATCGACCTGATCAACCAGTACCGGGCCCAGGGCATGGGCGTCGTGGAAGCCGTCGTCGAGGGCGGCCGTCACCGACTGCGCCCGATCCTCATGACGGCCCTCGCGACGATCTTCGCGCTGCTCCCGATGGCACTGGGCATCACGGGCGAGGGCGGCTTCATCTCCAAGCCGCTCGCCATCGTGGTGATCGGCGGCCTGATCACGTCGACCCTGCTGACCCTCCTGCTGGTGCCGACCCTCTACGCCGTGGTGGAGCTCCGCAAGGAGCGCCGTGCGGCGAAGAAGGCGGCCAAGCGCGGCGGGACGAAGCCGGACGCCACCGCCACGGAGGCGAAGGACGACGACCGCGAGCCCGCGACCGTCTGATCCCGCCGGTTCCGCCGGTCCCGCCGAAGCATGAGTGCTGAGGCCATGAGTGCCGAGGCATGAGTAAGGGGCGCCCTCCCTGGAGG
>NZ_JBSGZD010000204.1:0-14378 GCF_053610825.1 Streptomyces sp. NPDC054863
CCATGCAGGTGCTCTGTTCGATGTCGGTGCTGTACGGGGCGGCCAGCAGCCCGGTGACCGTGACGCGGGCGCGCAGCCGGTCGCGTACTCTCGTGAAGAAGCCAAAGACCGCTGGTCGTTGTCGTGTGCTCGTAAGAGGGCGCGATGGCCGAAGGATCCGCTGGAAAGTCGCGGACGACCTGCGCAGGTGTTCGTGGAAAGTTCCCGGTTCATTCTGGTTGAGCTCAGCCCCGTGCGCTTGCGCCGGGGCGTTTTCGTTTTTCAGCCCCTTCTGAGCGGTCCTCATCACCCGGAAGGAGGCCGACGCTCTATGGCAAGGCCCGACAAGGCTGCCGCGGTAGCCGAGCTCGCGGACCAGTTCCGCAGCTCGAACGCCGCCGTGCTGACCGAGTACCGGGGTCTCACCGTTGCGCAGCTCAAGACGCTGCGTCGTTCGCTCGGTGAGAACGCCCAGTACGCCGTGGTGAAGAACACGCTGACCAAGATTGCGGCCAACGAGGCCGGGATCTCTTCGCTGGACGACCAGTTCACTGGTCCGACGGCGGTTGCCTTCATCACCGGTGACCCGGTGGAGTCGGCGAAGGGTCTTCGTGACTTCGCCAAGGAGAACCCGAACCTCATCATCAAGGGCGGTGTCCTTGACGGTAAGGCGCTGACCGCCGATGAGATCAAGAAGCTCGCGGACCTCGAGTCCCGCGAGGTTCTGCTCGCCAAGCTGGCGGGTGCCATGAAGGGCAAGCAGACTCAGGCTGCGCAGCTCTTCCAGGCGCTTCCGTCGAAGTTCGTCCGCACTGCGGAAGCGCTTCGCGTCAAGCTCGAAGAGCAGGGCGGTGCCGAGTAACTCGGCTCGCGCATTGGTCGTGACCCACTAGGGAAACGGCCGCAGCGGGCCGACAGTACGCCCGCCGACATTTACATCCGGCACCTGCCGAATTAGTGGAAGGACGCCATCATGGCGAAGCTCAGCCAGGAAGACCTGCTCGCTCAGTTCGAGGAGCTCACCCTCATCGAGCTCTCCGAGTTCGTGAAGGCCTTCGAGGAGAAGTTCGACGTCACCGCCGCCGCGGCCGTCGCCGTTGCCGGCCCCGCCGCCGGTGGCCCGGCCGCCGAGGCCGCTGAGGAGCAGGACGAGTTCGACGTCATCCTCACCGGTGCCGGCGACAAGAAGATCCAGGTCATCAAGGTCGTGCGTGAGCTCACCTCGCTGGGTCTGAAGGAGGCCAAGGACCTCGTCGACGGCGCTCCGAAGCCGGTCCTCGAGAAGGTCACCAAGGAGGCCGCCGAGAAGGCTGCCGAGTCCCTCAAGGGCGCCGGTGCGGCCGTCGAGGTCAAGTGACCTTCTGAGTCTCTGAGACTCTTTTTGCCGGAGAAACGCCGAGAGGTGTAACGCCGGCACTGCCAAGGGCGATCACCCAATGGGGTGGTCGCCCTTCGGCGTTCCCCGGGCGACTGGGCGCATCGCTTCCCGGCGAGTATGGTGATCTTCGTTGTGCGCCCCGCAGAGCCACTGTGCGCCCGCTGTACGCCGCTGAGGCGGTCCGGGCATGTGACAAAGCTCCGAGGGGGCGGGGGGCCTTGACGAACGGCACGCAGCGCGCAATTCTCAGGACGCGTCGTCACAACGATCCGACTCCGAGGCATGGATCGACGGCGAAGAGGGCAGTATCGAGATGCGTCCGCAGGGCGTGAGGGCGGCCCGTGACGTTGGCACCACCGCAGTCGTGACAGTGGTCGCAGCAGTGGCTCAGACAGTGGCGTTGAGAAGAACAAAGAGGCCGATGAGGGTCCCAAAAAACCCGCTCTGGACATCAGTGGGCCAAGTGGCTACACTGACCCTTTGCGCTGCCTGTTAGCTGCCTCCTGCCCGTCACCAGGGGCATGCCCACTGTTTGAGCACTGAGGAATGAACTGCCCTGTTCTGGGCCTTTCTGTCTCTGTGTCCAATGTGGGACCGGTACGCGCGTAGTGAGTCCGAGCCCTCGGAAGGACCCCCTCTTGGCCGCCTCGCGCAACGCCTCGACCTCCAATACGAACAACGGCGCAAGCACCGCCCCGCTGCGCATCTCCTTTGCAAAGATCAGGGAGCCCCTCGAGGTTCCGAACCTCCTCGCGCTGCAGACCGAGAGCTTTGACTGGCTGCTCGGTAACGCCGCTTGGAAGGGTCGCGTCGAGGCCGCTCTCGAGAGTGGACAGGACGTCCCCACCAAGTCCGGTCTGGAAGAGATCTTCGAAGAGATCTCCCCGATCGAGGACTTCTCCGGGTCGATGTCGCTGACGTTCCGCGACCACCGTTTCGAGCCGCCGAAGAACTCCATCGACGAGTGCAAGGAGCGCGACTTCACGTTCGCCGCCCCGCTCTTCGTCACCGCGGAGTTCACCAACAACGAGACCGGCGAGATCAAGTCCCAGACGGTCTTCATGGGCGATTTCCCGCTCATGACCAACAAGGGCACCTTCGTCATCAACGGCACCGAGCGTGTCGTGGTGTCCCAGCTGGTCCGCTCGCCGGGTGTCTACTTCGACTCCTCCATCGACAAGACGTCCGACAAGGACATCTTCTCCGCCAAGATCATCCCTTCCCGGGGTGCCTGGCTGGAGATGGAGATCGACAAGCGCGACATGGTCGGTGTCCGCATCGACCGCAAGCGCAAGCAGTCCGTCACCGTTCTCCTGAAGGCTCTCGGTTGGACGACCGAGCAGATCCTTGAGGAGTTCGGCGAGTACGAGTCCATGCGCGCCACCCTGGAGAAGGACCACACCCAGGGCCAGGACGACGCACTGCTCGACATCTACCGCAAGCTGCGCCCGGGCGAGCCGCCCACGCGTGAGGCTGCTCAGACGCTGCTCGAGAACCTCTACTTCAACCCGAAGCGCTACGACCTCGCGAAGGTCGGCCGCTACAAGGTGAACAAGAAGCTCGGCGCCGACGAGCCGCTGAACGCGGGTGTCCTCACCAGCAAGGACATCATCGCCACCATCAAGTACCTGGTCCGGCTGCACGCCGGCGAGGTCGAGACGGTCGGCGAGTCGGGTCGGAACATCGTCGTCGAGACCGACGACATCGACCACTTCGGCAACCGTCGTCTGCGCAACGTCGGCGAGCTCATCCAGAACCAGGTCCGCACGGGTCTGGCTCGTATGGAGCGCGTCGTGCGTGAGCGCATGACGACCCAGGACGTCGAGGCGATCACGCCGCAGACCCTGATCAACATCCGGCCGGTCGTCGCCTCCATCAAGGAGTTCTTCGGCACCAGCCAGCTGTCGCAGTTCATGGACCAGAACAACCCGCTGTCGGGTCTCACCCACAAGCGCCGTCTGTCGGCGCTCGGCCCGGGTGGTCTCTCGCGCGAGCGGGCCGGCTTCGAGGTCCGTGACGTGCACCCGTCCCACTACGGCCGCATGTGCCCGATCGAGACCCCCGAAGGTCCCAACATCGGTCTGATCGGCTCGCTCGCCTCGTACGGCCGCGTCAACGCGTTCGGCTTCGTCGAGACGCCGTACCGCAAGGTCGTCGACGGTGTCGTCACCGACGACGTCGACTACCTGACGGCCGACGAGGAAGACCGCTTCGTGATCGCCCAGGCGAACGCGACCCTCGGTGAGGACATGCGCTTCACCGAGTCGCGCGTCCTGGTCCGCCGTCGTGGCGGCGAGATCGACTACATCCCCGGCGACGACGTCGACTACATGGACGTCTCGCCGCGCCAGATGGTGTCGGTCGCGACCGCGATGATCCCCTTCCTGGAGCACGACGACGCGAACCGCGCGCTCATGGGCGCGAACATGATGCGTCAGGCCGTGCCGCTGATCACGTCCGAGGCTCCGCTCGTCGGCACCGGCATGGAGTACCGCTGTGCGGTCGACGCCGGTGACGTGGTCAAGGCGGAGAAGGCGGGTGTGGTCCAGGAGGTTTCCGCGGACTACGTCACCGTCGCCAACGACGACGGCACGTACACCACGTACCGGATCGCCAAGTTCTCCCGCTCGAACCAGGGCACCTCGGTCAACCAGAAGGTTGTCGTCAACGAGGGCTCCCGGGTCATCGAGGGCCAGGTCCTCGCCGACGGTCCCGCCACCCAGCAGGGTGAGATGGCGCTCGGCAAGAACCTCCTGGTCGCCTTCATGCCGTGGGAGGGTCACAACTACGAGGACGCGATCATCCTGTCGCAGCGCCTCGTGCAGGACGACGTCCTCTCCTCGATCCACATCGAGGAGCACGAGGTCGACGCCCGTGACACCAAGCTCGGCCCGGAGGAGATCACCCGGGACATCCCGAACGTCTCCGAAGAGGTCCTCGCCGACCTCGACGAGCGCGGCATCATCCGTATCGGTGCCGAGGTCACGGCCGGAGACATCCTCGTCGGCAAGGTCACGCCCAAGGGCGAGACCGAGCTGACGCCGGAGGAGCGCCTGCTCCGTGCGATCTTCGGTGAGAAGGCGCGCGAAGTGCGCGACACCTCGCTGAAGGTCCCGCACGGCGAGATCGGCAAGATCATCGGCGTCCGCGTCTTCGACCGCGAAGAGGGCGACGAGCTGCCGCCGGGCGTGAACCAGCTGGTTCGCGTCTACGTGGCGCAGAAGCGCAAGATCACCGATGGTGACAAGCTCGCCGGCCGTCACGGCAACAAGGGCGTCATCTCGAAGATCCTGCCGATCGAGGACATGCCGTTCCTGGAGGACGGCACCCCGGTCGACATCATCCTCAACCCCCTGGGTGTGCCGTCCCGAATGAACCCGGGACAGGTTCTGGAGATCCACCTCGGCTGGCTCGCCAGCCGCGGCTGGGACGTCTCCGGTCTGGGTGACGAGTGGGCGCAGCGCCTCCAGGCGATCGGCGCCGACCGCGTCGAGCCCGGCACCAACGTCGCCACCCCGGTGTTCGACGGTGCGCGCGAGGACGAGATCACCGGCCTCTTCGAGGCCACGATCCCCAACCGCGACGGCGACCGGCTGGTCCTGCCCTCGGGCAAGGCCCACCTGTTCGACGGCCGCTCCGGCGAGCCGTTCCCGGACCCGGTCTCGATCGGGTACATGTACATCCTCAAGCTCCACCACCTGGTCGACGACAAGCTCCACGCGCGTTCGACCGGCCCGTACTCGATGATCACCCAGCAGCCGCTGGGTGGTAAGGCGCAGTTCGGTGGCCAGCGCTTCGGTGAGATGGAGGTGTGGGCGCTTGAGGCTTATGGCGCCGCCTACGCCCTCCAGGAGCTGCTGACGATCAAGTCCGACGACGTGACCGGCCGCGTGAAGGTCTACGAGGCCATCGTCAAGGGCGAGAACATCCCGGAGCCCGGCATTCCCGAGTCCTTCAAGGTGCTCATCAAGGAAATGCAGTCGCTCTGCCTCAACGTGGAGGTGCTGTCCTCGGACGGCATGTCCATCGAGATGCGTGACACGGACGAGGACGTCTTCCGCGCAGCGGAAGAACTCGGTATCGACCTGTCCCGGCGCGAGCCGAGCAGCGTCGAAGAGGTCTGACGGGCCGGCCGGGGGTCTTGACGTAAGACGAAGACCCCCGGCCCTCCCCGGACCCGTTCAGACCATTTGAAGTGCCCATTGATCTCGCGCACTGCGCGAGGGGCTCGAACCCCCGAAAGAGGGATTGACGACAAGTGCTCGACGTCAACTTCTTCGACGAGCTGCGGATTGGCCTCGCCACCGCGGACGACATCCGGACCTGGTCCCACGGCGAAGTGAAGAAGCCGGAGACCATCAACTACCGCACGCTCAAGCCCGAGAAGGACGGACTCTTCTGCGAGAAGATCTTCGGCCCGACCCGGGACTGGGAGTGCTACTGCGGCAAGTACAAGCGTGTCCGCTTCAAGGGCATCATCTGTGAGCGCTGCGGCGTCGAGGTCACTCGCGCCAAGGTGCGTCGTGAGCGGATGGGCCACATTGAGCTGGCCGCGCCCGTCACGCACATCTGGTACTTCAAGGGCGTTCCCTCGCGCCTCGGATACCTGCTCGACCTCGCGCCGAAGGACCTCGAAAAGGTCATCTACTTCGCCGCGTACATGATCACCTTCGTGGACGAGGAGCGCCGGACGCGCGACCTGCCCTCGCTGGAGGCACACGTCTCCGTCGAGCGTCAGCAGGTCGAGAACCGTCGTGACTCCGACCTGGAGGCCCGCGCCAAGAAGCTTGAGACCGACCTCGCCGAGCTTGAGGCCGAGGGTGCGAAGGCCGACGTGCGCCGCAAGGTGCGCGAAGGTGCCGAGCGCGAGATGAAGCAGCTCCGTGACCGCGCCCAGCGCGAGATCGACCGCCTCGACGAGGTGTGGAACCGCTTCAAGAACCTCAAGGTCCAGGACCTGGAGGGCGACGAGCTCCTCTACCGCGAGCTGCGTGACCGCTTCGGCACGTACTTCGACGGTTCGATGGGTGCTGCTGCACTGCAGAAGCGCCTGGAGTCCTTCGACCTTGAGGAGGAGGCCGAGCGCCTCCGCGAGATCATCCGCACCGGCAAGGGCCAGAAGAAGACCCGTGCGCTCAAGCGCCTCAAGGTCGTCTCCGCGTTCCTGTCGACCAGCAACAGCCCCAAGGGCATGGTGCTGGACTGCGTACCGGTCATCCCGCCGGACCTGCGTCCGATGGTGCAGCTGGACGGTGGCCGCTTCGCGACCTCCGACCTGAACGACCTGTACCGCCGCGTGATCAACCGCAACAACCGCCTGAAGCGACTCCTCGACCTCGGCGCCCCCGAGATCATCGTGAACAACGAGAAGCGCATGCTTCAGGAGGCCGTCGACGCGCTCTTCGACAACGGCCGTCGTGGTCGCCCGGTCACGGGCCCCGGCAACCGTCCGCTGAAGTCGCTGTCCGACATGCTCAAGGGCAAGCAGGGTCGATTCCGTCAGAACCTTCTCGGCAAGCGTGTGGACTACTCCGCGCGTTCCGTGATCGTCGTCGGCCCGCAGCTCAAGCTGCACCAGTGCGGTCTGCCGAAGGCCATGGCGCTGGAGCTCTTCAAGCCGTTCGTGATGAAGCGCCTGGTGGACCTGAACCACGCGCAGAACATCAAGTCGGCCAAGCGCATGGTCGAGCGCGGCCGCACCGTCGTGTACGACGTCCTCGAAGAGGTCATCGCCGAGCACCCGGTGCTGCTGAACCGTGCACCCACCCTGCACCGCCTCGGCATCCAGGCCTTCGAGCCGCAGCTGGTCGAGGGCAAGGCCATCCAGATCCACCCGCTCGTCTGCACCGCGTTCAACGCGGACTTCGACGGTGACCAGATGGCCGTGCACCTGCCGCTTTCGGCAGAGGCGCAGGCCGAGGCCCGCATCCTGATGCTGTCCTCGAACAACATCCTGAAGCCGGCCGACGGTCGTCCCGTCACCATGCCGACCCAGGACATGGTGCTGGGCCTGTTCTTCCTCACGACCGACGAGGAAGAGCGCAAGGTCATCGGTGAGGGCCGTTCCTTCGGCTCCTCGGCCGAGGCGACCATGGCGTTCGACAACCGGGAGCTCTCGCTCCAGGCGAAGGTCGACATCCGCTTCCCCGTAGGCACCGTCCCGCCGCGTGGCTGGACCCCGCCGGTGGCGGAAGAGGGCGACGGCTTCGGCACGGGCGAATGGCAGACGGGCGACTCCTTCCGTCTCCGTACGACCCTGGGCCGTGCGCTCTTCAACGAGCTGCTGCCCGAGGACTACCCGTTCGTCGACTACTCGGTGGGCAAGAAGCAGCTCTCCGAGATCGTCAACGACCTGGCGGAGCGCTACCCCAAGGTCATCGTGGCGGCGACGCTCGACAACCTGAAGGCGGCCGGCTTCCACTGGGCGACCCGTTCGGGCGTCACCGTGGCCGTCTCCGACATCGTCGTGCCCGAGGCCAAGAGGGCCATCGTCAAGGGCTACGAGGACCAGGACGAGAAGGTCCAGAAGCAGTACGAGCGCGGTCTCATCACCAAGGAAGAGCGCACTCAGGAGCTCATCGCGATCTGGACCAAGGCGACCAACGAGGTTGCCGAGGCGATGAACGCGAACTTCCCCAAGACGAACCCCATCTTCATGATGGTTGACTCGGGTGCCCGAGGAAACATGATGCAGATGCGTCAGATCGCCGGTATGCGTGGTCTGGTGTCGAACGCGAAGAACGAGACCATCCCGCGGCCGATCAAGGCGTCGTTCCGCGAGGGTCTCTCCGTGCTGGAGTACTTCATCTCCACCCACGGTGCCCGTAAGGGTCTCGCCGACACCGCCCTGCGTACCGCCGACTCGGGTTACCTGACCCGTCGTCTGGTGGACGTCTCGCAGGACGTGATCATTCGCGAGGAGGACTGCGGCACCGACCGCGGCCTCAAGCTGAAGATCGCGGAGAAGGGCGCCGACGGCATCCTCCGCAAGACGGACGACGTCGAGACCAGCGTCTACGCCCGCATGCTGGCGGAGGACGTCGTCTTCGACGGCAAGGTCATCGCGCCTGCCAACGTCGACCTCGGTGACGTGCTCATCGACCAGCTGGTCATGCACGGCGTGGAGGAGGTCAAGACCCGCTCGGTCCTGACCTGTGAGTCCGCGGTCGGCACCTGTGCCTTCTGCTACGGACGCTCGCTGGCCACCGGCAAGCTCGTCGACATCGGTGAGGCGGTCGGCATCATCGCCGCCCAGTCCATCGGTGAGCCGGGTACGCAGCTCACCATGCGTACCTTCCACACCGGTGGTGTGGCCGGTGACGACATCACCCAGGGTCTGCCCCGTGTCGTCGAGCTCTTCGAGGCTCGTACGCCGAAGGGTGTCGCCCCGATCTCCGAGGCCAAGGGCCGCGTGCGGATCGAGGAGACCGAGAAGACCAAGAAGCTCGTCGTCACGCCGGACGACGGCAGCGAGGAGACGCCCTTCCCGATCTCCAAGCGTGCCCGTCTGCTGGTGTCCGAGGGCGACGCGGTCGAGGTGGGCCAGAAGCTCACCGTCGGTGCGACCAACCCGCACGACGTCCTGCGGATCCTCGGTCAGCGTGCGGTCCAGGTCCACCTGGTCGGCGAAGTCCAGAAGGTCTACAACAGCCAGGGCGTGTCGATCCACGACAAGCACATCGAGATCATCATCCGGCAGATGCTCCGCCGCGTGACGATCATCGAGTCCGGCGACGCGGAACTGCTGCCGGGCGAGCTCGTCGAGCGCTCGAAGTTCGAGACCGAGAACCGTCGTGTGGTCCAGGAGAGCGGTCACCCCGCCTCCGGTCGTCCGCAGCTGATGGGTATCACCAAGGCCTCGCTGGCGACGGAATCCTGGCTGTCGGCCGCCTCCTTCCAGGAGACGACCCGAGTCCTGACGGATGCGGCGATCAACGCCAAGTCCGACAGCCTCATCGGCCTCAAGGAGAACGTCATCATCGGTAAGCTCATCCCGGCCGGTACGGGTCTCTCCCGCTACCGCAACATCCGGGTGGAGCCGACCGAAGAGGCCAAGGCAGCGATGTACTCGGCCGTCGGCTACGACGACATCGACTACTCGCCGTTCGGCACGGGCTCCGGCCAGGCCGTTCCGCTGGAGGACTACGACTACGGTCCGTACAACCAGTAAGAGCGTGTAGCGGTACGTACGAAGGGCGCCTGCCCTGCTTTCGAGCGGGGCAGGCGCCCTTCGGCGTGCACGGGGAGGGGGTGGCCCTGTGGAGTACGCCACTCCGGCAGGGGGCCGCCGGCCGTTCCGGAGCCCGGGAGCCGGGCCACAGCGGTGATCAGAAGGGCGGCGGGGCGGTGCGCCGCTCGGGTGGACAGCATTTGTTTTGACCCAGGTCGATGAGGTAGGTACGCTCGTTCCTGTGCCTGGGGTGTGCCTGGGCTCCCTGTGCGTGTTTACAGCCGCAGAGCGAGCCCGTCTTTATGTGGGCCACCGTGATCCGCGTCATCCTCCGCTTCCGGCGGAGTGTGCCGGATCCGACACACCCGACCGCGTGGGTCGGGGACTGTTCCAGGTTAGTTTCACAGTGATCGGCACACAGAAAACGGAGAAGTAGTGCCTACGATCCAGCAGCTGGTCCGAAAGGGCCGACAGGACAAGGTCGAGAAGAACAAGACGCCCGCGCTCGAGGGTTCGCCCCAGCGTCGTGGCGTCTGCACGCGTGTGTTCACGACCACCCCGAAGAAGCCGAACTCGGCGCTCCGTAAGGTCGCGCGTGTGCGTCTGACCTCGGGCATCGAGGTCACGGCCTACATCCCGGGTGAGGGCCACAACCTGCAGGAGCACTCGATCGTGCTCGTGCGTGGCGGTCGTGTGAAGGACCTTCCGGGTGTTCGTTACAAGATCATCCGCGGTTCCCTCGACACGCAGGGCGTCAAGAACCGTAAGCAGGCTCGTAGCCGCTACGGCGCCAAGAAGGAGAAGTAAGAATGCCTCGTAAGGGCCCCGCCCCGAAGCGCCCGGTCATCATTGACCCGGTCTACGCATCTCCTCTTGTCACGTCGCTGATCAACAAGATCCTGCTCGACGGCAAGCGTTCCACCGCCGAGCGCATCGTGTACGGCGCGATGGAGGGCCTCCGCGAGAAGACCAACGCGGACCCGGTCATCACGCTGAAGCGCGCGCTTGAGAACGTCAAGCCTTCGCTTGAGGTCAAGTCCCGCCGTGTGGGTGGCGCCACCTACCAGGTGCCGATCGAGGTCAAGCCCGGTCGCGCCGCCACCCTCTCGCTCCGCTGGATCGTGGGTTACTCCCGCGCCCGCCGCGAGAAGACCATGACCGAGCGCCTCATGAACGAGCTGCTCGACGCCTCCAACGGTCTTGGCGCTGCCGTCAAGAAGCGTGAGGACACGCACAAGATGGCCGAGTCCAACAAGGCCTTCGCGCACTACCGCTGGTAGTCGTTACCCACTTCGAGACCGAGAGAAGATTGAGCCTTATGGCCACCACTTCGCTTGACCTGGCCAAGGTCCGCAACATCGGGATCATGGCCCACATCGACGCGGGCAAGACGACCACCACCGAGCGGATCCTCTTCTACACCGGTGTGTCTTACAAGATCGGTGAAGTCCACGACGGCGCTGCCACGATGGACTGGATGGAGCAGGAGCAGGAGCGCGGCATCACGATCACGTCTGCCGCGACGACCTGTCACTGGCCGCTCGATGATGTCGATCACACGATCAACATCATCGACACCCCGGGTCACGTCGACTTCACCGTCGAGGTGGAGCGTTCGCTCCGCGTCCTCGACGGCGCTGTCACCGTGTTCGACGGTGTGGCCGGCGTCGAGCCCCAGTCCGAGACTGTCTGGCGTCAGGCGGACCGCTACGGCGTGCCGCGTATCTGCTTCGTCAACAAGCTCGACCGTACGGGTGCCGAGTTCCACCGCTGCGTCGACATGATCGTCGACCGCCTCGGTGCGGTCCCGCTCGTCATGCAGCTCCCCATCGGCGCAGAGGCCGACTTCAAGGGCGTCGTCGACCTCGTGTCGATGAAGGCGCTCGTGTGGTCCGCCGAGGCCGCCAAGGGCGAGATGTACGACACGGTCGACATCCCGGACACCCACGTCGAGGCTGCTGACGAGTGGCGCGGCAAGCTGCTCGAAACGGTCGCCGAGCACGACGACGCGATGATGGAGCTGTACCTGGAGGGCCAGGAGCCCTCCGAGGAGCAGCTGATGGCGGCTATCCGTCGCATCACCCTCGCGTCGAAGGGCAGCGCGGACTCCGTCACCGTCAGCCCCGTGTTCTGCGGTACGGCGTTCAAGAACAAGGGCGTTCAGCCCCTGCTCGACGCCGTCGTGCGCTACCTGCCCTCTCCCCTGGACGTCGAGGCCGTCGAAGGCCACGACGTGAAGGACCCGGAGAAGGTCATCCTGCGCAAGCCGTCGGACGAGGAGCCCTTCTCGGGCCTCGCGTTCAAGATCATGAGCGACCCGCACCTGGGCAAGCTCACCTTCGTCCGGATTTATTCGGGCCGCCTTGAGGCCGGCAGCTCCGTGCTGAACTCGGTCAAGGGCAAGAAGGAGCGCATCGGCAAGATCTACCGCATGCACGCGAACAAGCGTGAGGAGATCCCCACGGTGGGTGCCGGTGACATCGTCGCCGTCATGGGTCTCAAGCAGACCACCACCGGTGAGACGCTGTGCGACGAGAAGTCCCCGGTCATCCTGGAGTCCATGGACTTCCCGGCGCCGGTGATCGAGGTCGCCATCGAGCCGAAGTCCAAGGGTGACCAGGAGAAGCTGGGTGTAGCCATCCAGCGTCTCTCGGAGGAGGACCCGTCCTTCCAGGTCCACTCGGACGAGGAGACCGGCCAGACCATCATCGGTGGTATGGGCGAGCTTCACCTTGAGGTGCTCGTCGACCGCATGAAGCGCGAATTCCGCGTCGAGGCGAACGTCGGCAAGCCCCAGGTCGCGTACCGCGAGACGATCCGCAAGGCCGTCGAGCGCATCGACTACACGCACAAGAAGCAGACTGGTGGTACCGGCCAGTTCGCGAAGGTGCAGATCGCCCTTGAGCCCATCGAGGGTGGCGACGCGTCGTACGAGTTCGTCAACAAGGTCACCGGTGGCCGCATCCCCCGGGAGTACATCCCGTCGGTGGACGCGGGCGCCCAGGAAGCCATGCAGTTCGGCATCCTGGCCGGCTACGAGATGGTCGGCGTCCGCGTCACCCTTCTCGACGGTGGTTACCACGAGGTCGACTCCTCGGAGCTCGCCTTCAAGATCGCCGGTTCGCAGGCGTTCAAGGAGGGTGCTCGCAAGGCCTCTCCCGTAATCCTTGAGCCGATGATGGCCGTTGAGGTCACCACGCCCGAGGACTACATGGGCGATGTGATCGGCGACCTGAACTCCCGCCGTGGCCAGATTCAGGCCATGGAGGAGCGCAGCGGCGCTCGCGTCGTGAAGGGCCTCGTGCCCCTCTCGGAGATGTTCGGCTACGTCGGAGACCTCCGCAGCAAGACCTCGGGTCGCGCAAGCTACTCGATGCAGTTCGACTCCTACGCCGAGGTTCCGCGGAACGTCGCCGAGGAGATCATCGCGAAGGCCAAGGGCGAGTAACTCTCCCGAGCTCACGCTTTAGGCTTGACCCGGAGCCGGGGGCATTCAGCACGTACCGTGTGGAATGCCCCCGGACCCGGCACCCCAGCAAAGATCACCTGGCGCCGATGAAGCAAGGCGTACAGAACCACTCCGCAGGAGGACCCAGTGGCGAAGGCAAAGTTCGAGCGGACTAAGCCGCACGTCAACATCGGCACCATCGGTCACATTGACCACGGTAAGACGACCCTCACGGCCGCCATTACCAAGGTGCTGCACGACGCGTACCCGGACCTGAACGAGGCCTCGGCCTTCGACCAGATCGACAAGGCGCCGGAAGAGCGTCAGCGTGGTATCACGATCTCCATCGCGCACGTCGAGTACCAGACCGAGTCGCGTCACTACGCCCACGTTGACTGCCCCGGTCACGCGGACTACATCAAGAACATGATCACGGGTGCGGCGCAGATGGACGGCGCCATCCTCGTGGTCGCGGCCACCGACGGCCCGATGCCGCAGACGAAGGAGCACGTCCTCCTGGCCCGCCAGGTAGGCGTCCCCTACATCGTCGTCGCGCTGAACAAGGCCGACATGGTGGACGACGAGGAGATCCTGGAGCTCGTCGAGCTCGAGGTTCGTGAGCTCCTCTCCGAGTACGAGTTCCCGGGCGACGACCTTCCGGTCGTCAAGGTCTCGGCGCTCAAGGCGCTTGAGGGCGACAAGGAGTGGGGCCAGACGGTCCTGGACCTCATGGCCGCCGTCGACGAGTCGATCCCGCAGCCCGAGCGTGACGTCGAGAAGCCGTTCCTGATGCCGATCGAGGACGTCTTCACGATCACCGGTCGTGGCACGGTCGTCACCGGTCGTATCGAGCGTGGTGTCCTCAAGGTCAACGAGACCGTCGACATCGTCGGTATCAAGACCGAGAAGGTCACCACCACGGTCACCGGCATCGAGATGTTCCGCAAGCTGCTCGACGAGGGCCAGGCCGGTGAGAACGTCGGTCTGCTGCTTCGTGGCATCAAGCGCGAGGACGTCGAGCGCGGCCAGGTCATCATCAAGCCGGGTTCGGTCACGCCGCACACCGAGTTCCAGGCCCAGGCCTACATCCTGTCGAAGGACGAGGGTGGCCGTCACACCCCGTTCTTCAACAACTACCGCCCGCAGTTCTACTTCCGTACCACGGACGTAACGGGCGTTGTGACCCTTCCCGAGGGCACCGAGATGGTCATGCCGGGTGACAACACCCTCATGGACGTCGCGCTGATCCAGCCGGTCGCCATGGAAGAGGGCCTGAAGTTCGCCATCCGTGAGGGTGGCCGGACCGTCGGCGCCGGCCAGGTCACCAAGATCTCCAAGTAATTACTTGGTGGTCCGACCTGGTTGCTCACTGACTGAGCTCCAAGTCTCAAGGAGAGGGCCCC
>NZ_JBSGZD010000205.1:0-14318 GCF_053610825.1 Streptomyces sp. NPDC054863
CGCGGGCACACCCGCCCGTGCCGCGGCCTGCGGGGAAGGTGCAGGCGGCGGACCGTTCGATGTGTACAGCCTTGTGCTGTTTTGCCGTGCTGCCCCGCCGGGGCGTTGCGCTGTGCCGCCCGGGGTGCACTGCCCCGCTGGGGGTGGGGGTTGCCGTGTCGTTTCACCGGGGCCCTTCGGAGCGGCCCGCAGGCGGGGCGGTCGGTGGACCGGACCCGATAACGCTCAGACAGCGGCCTTCTTCAGTCTCCGGCGTTCACGTTCCGACAGACCGCCCCAGATTCCGAAGCGTTCGTCATTCGAGAGGGCGTATTCGAGGCATTCGGAGCGGACTTCGCAGGCGAGGCAGACCTTCTTTGCCTCGCGGGTGGAACCACCCTTCTCGGGAAAGAAGGACTCGGGATCGGTCTGGGCGCACAATGCGCGCTCCTGCCAGCCGAGTTCCTCGTCCGCGTCCTCGACCAGCAGTTGCTGGAACAGCTCGGTCATGTGCGCCCCTCGTCTGTCTTTTGTGTCCCCGTGATGTTGCCGTTACCGAATCCGGCCGAACGACACGAGTGAAATTACAAGTGTGTAGCTCCGTGGCAGTCAAGCCGAGATCTGCTATTGGGCCGGTTATTCACTCTGCGGAACCAAGGCTATGCAGAAAGTGTTCAAATCGCCAAAAACCGTGACACATGCCCTCACCTCACTGCGGGTACCCCCGACACAAGGGAAGACGCGAAAGATCTGGATCTTGTTGCGGTTCACTCCGCGAAGCGACTCGGATCACATTTGGATCACGAGGCGGCAACGGTACGTCCGGGAGTGCACACAGCCGCGGGGACTGCGGGCAGCGGGGCGCGCGAGCAGTTGGAGCGCGGTCTCTCCACGTCAGCGACTGCACAAACCTTTCTCCCGCCGCTGCAACCGGAAGAGGTGAAACATTAGCCCCAAATCGGTCATCGAGTTGACAGACGGTGACGTTGCCGGTCACCTTTGATTCCATGCCAGCGATCGCAGTGCTCCCCCGGACCCACACTCGTGTGGTCCGCAGCGCTGCCCCGGTCCGCTGTCACTGTTGCTGTCACAGCTGTTGAAGCCACCCGCGCTCCAGCTCTGAACCCCCGCTGCACACCGCACCCCGTGTGCACCGCATCCCGCACCTCATTCCCGGTGCGGGACGCTCTGCGGAATCGCTCGGCAACACCGCTCCGCGAGACCGCTCGGCGCCCCCGTTCTGCGACACCCCAGCACTCTCTGCCGAGGAACCCCCGCACCCATGAACAGCGACAGCGACCTCCAGATCGCCGGCGACATCCTTGAGGTCACGCACCTCCTGGCCCCCGCCCGCGAGCACCCCTCCACCGTGGCCGAGTTCGCAGGCCTCGCCCGCTCGATCGCGGCCGACCGCGCGCAGTGGGCCCCGCTCGTCGAGTACGACGCCACCACCCGCTGGTACCACCGCCTGCGCACCGGACCCGGCTACGAGGTCTGGCTCCTCAGCTGGGTCCCCGGCCAGGCCAGCGGGGCGCACGACCACGGGGCGTCCTCCGGCGTCCTGACCGTCCTCCAGGGCGAGCTCACGGAGCGTAACGACCGGGGTGCACGGACGCTCGGCGCGGGAGCGCAGTACGTGTCCGCTCCCGGCCACGTCCACGAGGTCGTCAACGACGCACTGGAACCGGCCGTCAGCCTGCACATCTATTTCCCGGGGCTGACGGAGATGCCGATGTACGAGGCCTCCTCGCAGACCTCCGCGCAGGCCTCCGCGCAGGCCTCCGCGCAGAGCCCCGCGCAGGCCCCCGTACAGGCTGCCGCGACTGCCCGACGGGATGTCAGTACCGCCTGAGAGACTGCTCTGCATGCGCATTGTTGTTCTTGCAGGCGGTATCGGCGGTGCTCGTTTTCTTCGTGGCCTCAAAGAGGCGGCGCCGGACGCGGACATCACCGTCATCGGGAATACCGGTGACGACATTCATCTGTTCGGGCTGAAGGTCTGCCCCGACCTCGACACGGTGATGTACACCCTCGGCGGTGGCATCAACGAGGAGCAGGGCTGGGGGCGTGCGGAGGAGACCTTCCACGTCAAGGCCGAGCTGGCGGCGTACGGCGTCGGGCCGGAATGGTTCGGGCTCGGCGACCGCGACTTCGCGACGCACATCGTACGGACGCAGATGCTCGGAGCCGGTTATCCGCTGAGCGCGGTCACCGAGGCCCTGTGCAAGCGGTGGCAGCCTGGCGTGCGGCTGATCCCGATGTCCGACGACCGCGTCGAGACGCACGTGGCGGTCGACGTGGACGGCGAGCGCAAGGCCGTGCACTTCCAGGAGTACTGGGTGAAGCTGCGCGCCTCCGTGGACGCGCAGGCGATCGTGCCGGTCGGGGCCGACCGGGCGAAGCCGGCGCCGGGTGTGCTGGAGGCGATCGCGGAGGCCGACGTCATCGTCTTCCCGCCGTCGAACCCGGTGGTGAGCGTCGGGACGATCCTGGCCGTTCCGGGGATTCGGGAAGCCATCGCGGACGCCGGGGTTCCGGTGGTCGGGCTCTCCCCCATCGTCGGGGACGCGCCGGTGCGCGGCATGGCCGACAAGGTGCTGGCCGCGGTGGGCGTCGAGTCGACGGCGGCGGCCGTGGCGCAGCACTACGGTTCCGGGCTGCTCGACGGGTGGCTCGTCGACACCGTCGACGCGGGCACGGTGCAGGCCGTCGAGGACGCGGGCATCCGCTGCCGTGCCGTACCGCTGATGATGACGGACCTGGAGGCGACCGCCGCGATGGCGCGGGCCGCGCTGGAGCTGGCCGCGGAGGTACGGGCATGAGTGCGGATGCGCCTTCGTACCAGGTGTGGGCGGTGCCCGGGCTGCCCGAGGTCCGCGCGGGCGACGACCTCGCCAAGCTGATCGTGGGCGCGCAGCCGTCTCTCGCCGACGGTGACGTGCTGCTCGTGACGTCGAAGATCGTCAGCAAGGCGGAGGGGCGGATCGTCGCCGCCGACTCGCGCGAGGACGCGATCGACGCCGAGACCGTACGGGTCGTGGCGCGCCGCGGCACGCTGCGGATCGTGGAGAACCGGCAGGGTCTCGTGATGGCCGCCGCGGGTGTGGACGCTTCCAACACCCCTGCGGGGACCGTGCTGCTGCTGCCGGAGGACCCGGATGCCTCTGCACGGGCGATCCGGGACGGGGTGCGGGACGCGCTGGGGGTGGAGGTGGGGGTCGTCGTCACCGACACCTTCGGGCGGCCGTGGCGCAATGGGCTCACCGATGTGGCGATCGGGGCCGCCGGGGTGCGGGTGCTCGATGATCTGCGCGGCGGCGTCGATGCGTACGGCAATCCGCTGAGCGCGACGATCGTGGCGACCGCCGACGAGCTGGCGGCTGCCGGTGACCTGGTGAAGGGGAAGGCGGACGGGCTGCCGGTGGCGGTCGTGCGCGGGCTCGCCCATGTGGTGGACGCGGATGCGGACGGCGAGGGCGCGCGGGCGCTGGTGCGGAGCGCCGCCGACGACATGTTCCGGCTGGGGACCTCCGAGGCCGTACGGGAGGCGGTGACGCAGCGGCGTACGGTACGGGCCTTCACGGACGAGCCCGTCGACGGGGGCGCGGTGCGGCGGGCGGTCGCGGCGGCGGTGACGGCGCCCGCGCCGCACCACACGACGCCCTGGCGCTTCGTGCTGCTGGAGAGCGAGGAGTCGCGGGTACGGCTGCTCGACGCGATGCGGGACGCGTGGGTCGCGGACCTGCGGGCGGACGGGAAGTCCGAGGAGTCGATCGCGAAGCGGGTGCGGCGGGGGGATCTGCTGCGGCGGGCGCCGTATCTGGTGGTGCCCTGCCTGGTGATGGACGGGTCCCACGAATACGGGGACGTTCGGCGGGACACCGCGGAGCGGGAGATGTTCGTGGTGGCGATGGGGGCCGGGGTGCAGAACTTCCTGGTGGCGCTGGCCGGGGAGCGGCTGGGGTCGGCGTGGGTCTCCTCGACGATGTTCTGCCGGTCCGTGGTGCGGGAGGTGCTGGGGATTCCGGAGGGGTGGGATCCGATGGGGGCTGTGGCGGTGGGTCATGCGGTGGCTGCGCCGGGGCCTCGGGGAGAGAGGGACCTGGGGGAGTTTGTTTCGGTGCGGTGAGGGGGCTTGGTGCGGGTCTGAGTGCGGGGCCGGGTGGGGTGGGGCGGGCGGTCGGTGGGGAGAGGCTTCGCGTGGAGCGAGGCTTCGCGTGAGGGTCGCCCCGGGGCCCCGCTGCCCGGAGGGGGCTCGGGACGGGTGGGAAAGGGGCGACCTCAGTGCCAAGAGGGCTCGGGGCGAGGGAGTCTTCACACGCCGAGGTGAGGTAGGCGGCCCCGCTGCCCGAGGGGGCTCAGGGCGGGTGGGAAGGGAGCGGCCCCAGTGCCAAGAAGGCTCGGGGTGAGGGAGTCTTCACGCGCCGAGGTAGGCGGCCCCCGTGCCCGAGGGGGGTCGGGACGGGTGGGGTCGTAGGGTCGGTGGGGTGGCAGGGAGATTGGGTGGGCAGGTTCTGGGGCCGCTTCGGCGTGGCGGGGCGGATCCGACTTTTCGGGTGGCCGCCGACGGTGCCGTGTGGCGGGTGAGCCGGACGCCCGAGGGGCCCGGGACCCTGCGGGTGGCCGCGGGATCCGCCGAGGCGTGGGGGCCGGGGGCGGAGTGGCTGCTGGGCCGACTGCCCGATTTGATGGGGGAGTTGGACGAGCCGGACGGGTTCGTCGCACATCATCGGGTGGTGGCGCAGGCGCAGCACCGCAATCCGGGGCTGCGGTTGTGCCGGACCGGCCTGGTGCTGGAGTCGTTGATTCCGTCGGTGCTGGAGCAGAAGGTCACGACGGCCGAGGCGTACCGGTCGTGGCGGCATCTGGTGCGGCGGTTCGGGGAGCCCGCGCCCGTGCCGGACGTACCCGGAGTGCCGCCGGATCTGTATGTGATGCCGGATGCCAGGGCCTGGGCACTGATCCCCTCCTGGGAGTGGCACCGGGCGAACGTCGACGCCAAGCGGGCCGACACCGTCGTACGGGCGGCGCGGGTCGCCGCGCGCCTGGAGGAGGCGGCGGGGATGCCGTACGAGAGGGCGAAGGCCCGGCTGGAGGCGGTTCCCGGGATCGGTCCGTGGACCTCCGCCGAGACCCTGCAGCGCAGCAACGGCGCACCGGACGCCCTGACGGTGGGAGATCTGCACCTGCCCGGGATCGTCGGGTACGCCCTCGCGGGGAAGCGGGACGCCACCGACGCCGACATGCTGGAGCTGCTGGCCCCCTACGAGGGCCAGCGCCACCGGGCCGCCCGGCTGATCCTGCTCACCGGCCTGACCCCGCCCCGGCGCGGCCCTCGCCGGGCCCCCGGGCGGATCTCCCACCTGTAGGGGCCGGTGGCCGGCCAAGGGGGTCCAGCGGGGCAGGGACGAGGATTACTGGTCCGAGGAGAAGCGCACCGAGGCCGCCGGGACGACCGCGTCGCACCAGATGCGGATGCCGGAGCGCAGTTCGTTGTCGGCGCCGACGTGCGCGCCGTCGCCGATGACCGCGCCGTCCAGGTGCGTACGGGCGCCGATGCGGGCGCCGGCGCCGACCAGGGAGTCCGTGATCACCGCGCCCGGTTCGACGACCGCGCCCGCGAGGATCGCGCTGCCCTCGATGCGGGCGCCCTCGCCGATCACGGCGTCGGCGCCGATGACCGTACCGCCGGTGAGCTTGGCGTCGGAGGCGACGGTCGCGCCCGGCATGACCAGGCGGTCGCCGCAGCGTCCCGGCACTGCCGGGGACGGCGCGCGGCCCTGGACGAGGTCGGCGGAGCCCCGTACGAAGGCCTGCGGGGTCCCCAGGTCGAGCCAGTAGGTGGAATCGACCATTCCGTGGAGGTGGGCGCCCGCGGCCAGCAGGTCGGGGAAGGTCTCGCGTTCGACCGAGACCGGGCGGCCGGCCGGGATGGTGTCGATGACCGAGCGGCGGAAGACGTAGGCGCCCGCGTTGATCTGGTCGGTGACGATTTCCTCGGGGGTCTGGGGCTTTTCGAGGAAGGCCGTCACGCGGCCGGTGCCGTCCGTCGGTACGAGGCCGAAGGCGCGCGGGTCCTCGACGCGGGTGAGGTGGAGCGAGACGTCCGCGCCGGAGGTCCGGTGGGTGGAGACGAGGGCCTCGATGTCCAGGCCGGTGAGGATGTCGCCGTTGAAGATGAGGACGGGCTCGTCGGGGGCCGAGTGCAGTCGCGAGGCGACGTTGCGGATGGCGCCGCCGGTGCCCAGCGGCTCGTGCTCGGTGACGTACTCCAGGTGCAGGCCGAGGGAGGAGCCGTCGCCGAAGTGGGGTTCGAACACCTCGGCGAGGTAGGACGTGGCGAGCACGATGTGTTCGACTCCGGCTGCCCGCGCGCGGGCCAGCTGGTGGGTCAGGAAGGGCACGCCGGCCGCGGGGACCATCGGTTTGGGAGTGTTCACCGTGAGCGGGCGCAGCCGGGTTCCCTTGCCCCCGACCAGGAGGATCGCTTCAGTCACCTTGTCGTCTCTGCTTCCTGCTGGGGGCCGGCCGGATGTGGGCGGCCAGTGTATGCAGACTGTTCGATACGTCCCGGTCAGTGCCCCGCACAACGGTGCGAATCGTTTCAGCCGACGGCCCGCACATCATGGTGTGCACTGTTTCCGTCGGCAACCCGCACACGAACGGTACGAACCCCTCCGGTCAGCGCCCCTGGAGCCGGCCCGCTTTCCACCTCGCGGAGCCGAGCTTCTTGTAGAGACGTCCACCGGGGCACTCGGTGGCGAATCCGTCGCGGTGGCCCGAGACGACGTTGAGCCGGACGCTCCTGCCCTTCTTGTAGAGGTTGCTGCCCCCTGAGGTCAGGTAGGCGGCGCCCTTCGGGTTGGCTCCGTGCAGTCCTAGCTTCCAGGCGGTCAGTTTCGCGACGGCGTTCACGGCCGCGGCGGGCGGGTTGGCACGGGTGTACGTCCCGAGGACGGCGATGCCCATGCTGTGGGAGTTGAAACCGAGAGTGTGCGCCCCCAGGACCGGCTTGGCCACACCCCCTGCACGCCCTTCGTAGACATTGCCGCACTTGTCGACGGCGAAGTTGTAGCCGAAGTCACGCCAACCACTGCTCTTGACGTGGTAGCGGTAGATACTGCGAAGGACTGAGCCGGACTGCGAACAGCTGTACCCATTTCCAGACGCACTGTGGTGGACGAAGGCGACCTTGATCGTCTTCGTGTAGACGTTGCCCTTCTCCTTCAGCTTCTCGTCCGCGCCCCACGCCTTGCGCAGCACGATCCTCGGCCGCGCCCCGATGTACGGCTTGGCGCTCCCCGATTCCGCTTCCGCTTCGGCCTTCGTCTCGGCCCTGGTGAGCGCCGGGAGCTCCAGGCCGCCGGCGGCCGAGCGGGGACGGCTCGGGTCGGCGCCCGGGTCGACGAGGTCGAGGCGCAGGCCTGCGGGCAGCGGGACGCCCGCAGCGCCCGCCGGAAGGACCCGCGCCTCGACGCCGTCCGAAGGGCCGACCCACAGGGGGGCGGTCGAGCCGTGGGCGCGCGCCTCCGCCGCACCGGGGTCGGCGCCGTCGGCAGAGTGCGCGTCCAGCTCCTGCCAGGGGGACCAGACGCCGGTGCCGACTGCTCTCGTGCGTACCTGAACCTGCCCCTCCAGTACGGCGTGCGGGTCCTCCCAGACCACACCGACCAGCGAGAACGGCTCCACGCCCCGCGGCTCCAGGCCCACTTGAGGTACGTGGCGCACCGCCCGGTCACTCACCTGGGCGCCCGCCAGGTCACTCCCCCGCGCGGGGCCGCCCGGCGGGGTCAGCGGCAGTGACCGGGTCGTGCCGGGCAGTTCGGCCGTCTGCGAACCCGCCAGCTGCTGCCGGTCCACGGGTGCGCCGTCGGGCAGGACGAACGGGAGCGCGAGGAGAGCCGCGCACGTGACGCCGATCGAGGAAGCAAGGATTGCACGCATGCGCCAAATCTTGGACATATGCATATAAATATGTCCATCGGTGAATTGGCGGCCCGATTGACGGTCTGTCTGCCGGACGGGTGGCCCGCCCGCTGCGGGGCCCGGTTCCCGCCCGGCCGGCCGACGTACGCTCCTCGGATGAACACCACCGACCGCACCCCTGCCGACCTGCTGCGTTCCGCGCTCGCCACGGACCCGGGCCGCCCCCTCGTCACCTTCTACGACGACGCGACGGGCGAGCGCGTCGAACTGTCCGTCGCCACCTTCGCCAATTGGGTGGCCAAGACGGCCAATCTCCTCCAGGGCGACCTCTCCGCCGGGCCGGGCGACCGGCTCGCGCTGCACCTGCCGGCGCACTGGCAGACCGCGGTCTGGCTGCTCGCCTGTTCGTCGGTGGGCGTCGAGGCCGACGTACTGGGTGCGCCGGAGTCCGCGGACGTGGTGGTCAGCGGCCCCGACTCGCTCGATGCGGCGCGTGCGGGCCGGGGCGAGCGGATCGCGCTCGCGCTGCGTCCGCTGGGCGGCCGGTTCCCGCAGCCGCCGGAGGGCTTCGCCGACTACGCGGTCGAAGTCCCGTCCCAGGGCGATCGTTTCGCCCCGTTCGCCCCCGTGGACCCGGACGAGAGCGCCCTGAGCGTCGGCGGAGCCGTACTGACGGCGGCCGACGTCGTGGAGCGTGCCCGCGCGGACGCGGCGGCGCTCGGACTCGGGCCGGGCTCCCGGCTGCTGTCGGGACTCTCGTACGACACGTGGGAGGGGCTGTCCTCCGGTCTGTACGCCCCCCTGGCCGCAGGCGGGTCCGTCGTGCTCTGCCGGAACCTCGGGCAGCTGTCGGCCGAAGGCCTTGCCAAGCGGGTCGAGAGCGAGCGCGTCACGCACACGGTGGGGCGGCCGGCGCAGGCGTAGTGCGGTTACGTCTGCGGGGGCGGCCCATTCGGTGGACCGGGGCCCGGCCTCGCCGGTGCGGGAGCGGGCTCGGTACATGATCGAAGAGACGCACAACCAAGCGCCGAATTCAGCCGTCTACCCCTGCGATCGGCGGCCCCGCGCGCCGCCGACCCCGCACGAGGATGGACGCAGACGTGACCGACACTGCTGGCACGCCCCCCGAACCGGACAAGCCGGCGGCGGACGAAGCGGGGGCGTCCGAGGCGGGGGCCTCCGCAGCGGAGACGACCGGACCGGCGGCGTCCGCAGACCCCTCCGACGACCCCTCCGACGGCTCTTCCGACGGCTCTTCAGAAACAGCCGCGGAAGGAGGGGCGGCAAAGGCGGCGGCGGACGCGGCGGCGGAAACCCCCGGAGAAACCCCCGCTCCCCCGCCCCACCGCCGTCACTGGGTGCGCTGGCTGGCCGGCGGCGCCGCTCTCGTCGTGCTCGCCGCGGCCGGTACGGGGTGGTACTTCTACCAGAAGCTCGACGGCAACATCACCACGGACACCAGCGCCGCCGCCGAGCTCCGCGCCTGGGAGAAGGAGCGCCCCACCCAGGCCCCGGTGGCGCTCGGCGCACTGAACATCCTGCTGATCGGCTCGGACACCCGGGCCGGCGGCAACAGCAAGTACGGCCGCGACGAGGGCACCCAGCGCTCGGACACCACGATCCTGCTGCACCTGGCCGGCGGGCGGACGAGCGCGACGGGCGTCTCGCTGCCCCGGGACCTGATGGTGGACATCCCCAGCTGCACGAAGGCGGACGGCACCCGCACCCGGGAGATGTTCGCGCAGTTCAACTGGGCGTACGAGATGGGCGGTACGGCCTGCACGATCCGTACCGTGGAGAAGCTGACCGGCGTCCGCCTCGACCACCACATGGTGGTCGACTTCCAGGGCTTCAAGGACATGGTCGACGCGGTCGACGGCGTCGACGTCTGCCTGAAGAAGCCGATCGACGACAGGGACGCGCACCTCAAGCTCGCTGCGGGTCCGCAGACCCTCAACGGGGAGCAGGCGCTCGGCTACGTACGCGCGCGCAAGAGCATCGGCGGTGGCAGTGACACCGAACGGATGGACCGCCAGCAGCAGTTCCTCGCCTCGCTCGTCAACAAGATGCAGAGCAACGGCGTCCTTCTGAACCCGGCGAAGCTCTACCCGGTGCTCGACGCGGCGACCAAGTCCCTCACCACGGACCCGGGGTTGGACTCGCTGCGCGACCTGTACGACCTGGCGTCCGGCATGCGGGACGTGCCGTCGGAGAAGGTGCAGTTCCTGACGGTGCCGCGACGGCCCTACAGGTACGACACGAACCGGGACGAACTGATCAAGTCCCAGGCGGAGAAGCTCTTCCAGCAACTGCGCGAGGACGCCCCGGTGTCGGTCGCGCCCGCCAAGTCCCTGAAGCAGCCGGACGGGTCGGACACCGCCACGTCTTCCGCGGGGACGGTCGCACCCGGAAACGGGGACCCGGGTGACGGCAAGCCGGACGACTCCGGGCCGCAGAGCCCCGGCCCGACGCCGACTTTTGCCGGTACAAACGCCGCCACGGGCATGTGCGAGTAAAGCGATTCCAAAGGCGGGGACATTCCCCGTTGCGGTTTGGGGGTATTGCCCGGTTGTAAGGGGCGTGGAATTTGTCACTGCCGTCGCTCGGCGCTGATCTGGGCAGATAGTGTGACGCGATCCAGTGCACGCACCCACGGCAACACGGGTCACGCACGCACGACTGGACCGAATGACCGAGCGCCTGGGGGGAGGCGCCTCGCGTGGGACCGACGGAGGACTCAGGCAACCGTGGACGCGCACAGCCGTGACGGGGCGGGCGAGATCGACCCCGCCGACCAGTGGGTTCTCAACCCGCGCACCGGCAACTACGAACTGCGACTGGAAGATTCCACAGGGTCCCCGAGAGGTGCCGTACGGCCTCAGGGCAGCCCGCGCGGTCGCAGCCGTGACCACCGCGACCGCGCCCGCGACTCCGGCGCGCCCCGGCGCGAGGTACCGGCCCAGCGAAGTCGTCGTACGTCACCACCGGGCGGCGGTCCCAGAGGTCACGGCAGCGGCGGTGCGCAGCAGGCGGGCCGCCGCAAGCGCAAGCAGGCCAAGCCGCGCAAGAAGGCGCTGAAGATCGTCGGCGCCGTCGTCGGCTTCGTCCTCGTGGCGGGCTCGGTCGGTGCCTGGGCGCTCTACGAGCACTTCAACGGCAACCTGAAGTCGGTGGACGTCTCCGGCGGCTCGGGCGGCTTCAAGAAGGACCAGGCCGTCAACATCCTGGTCATCGGCACCGACAAGCGGACCGGTGACGGCAACGCCGGCTACGGCGACAAGAACAGCCCCGGGCACGCCGACACCACGATCCTCTTCCACGTCTCCAAGGACCGGACGAACGCGACCGCGATGTCCATCCCGCGCGACCTGAAGCTGCCGATCCCCGACTGCCCGACCAAGCTGGCGGACGGCTCGGAGAAGGTCGTCCCGGGCAGTCCCAAGGAACGCTTCAACACCAGCCTCGGCCAGTCCGACCGTGACCCCGGCTGCACCATGCGCACGGTCAAGCAGCTCACCGGGCTGACCGTCGACCACTTCATGATGGTCGACTTCAACGCGGTGAAGACGCTGACCAGCGCGGTGGGCGGGGTGGACGTCTGCGTCGCCAAGGACGTCGACGACCCGAAGTCGCACCTCAAGCTCGCCAAGGGCACGCACACCCTGGAGGGCGAGGAGGCGCTGGCCTTCGTACGCACCCGGCACGCCTTCGGCGACGAGTCCGACCTCAGCCGGATCAAGACGCAGCAGCAGTTCCTCGGCTCGATGATCCGCAAGATGAAGTCCAGCGAGACGCTGACCAACCCGGCCAAGCTGTACGGCCTGGCCGAGGCGGCGACCCAGGCGCTGACCGTCGACTCCGGCATCGGCAGCATCCTCAAGCTGAAGTCGCTGGCCACCGAGGTCGGCAAGGTCGACCCGAAGAACATCACCTTCACGACCCTGCCGGTGCTGGACAACCCGGACGAGCCGCCGCGCAAGAAGGCCACCGTGGTCGTCAACCCCGAGAAGGCCGATCCCCTCTTCGCGATGATGCGGTCGGACATCTCGCTGACCGAGGTGAAGAAGAAGGAGAAGGCCGACAAGGCCCAGGCCAACGCCAAGCAGGACGCCCTGCTCAAGGGGCCCAAGGCCGCGGCCGACGACGTGAGGGTCAATGTCTTCAACGGGAGCGGCGAAGGCGGCGCGGCCCAGGAGACGCTGTCCTGGCTCCAGTTGGAGAAGGGCGCCAAGCTGGCGACCAACGGCGGCAACTCGCCGAAGCCCGACATCGCGAAGACCACGCTGGAGTACGGCGAGAACCAGGCCGACCAGGCGCGTGCGCTCGCCGCGATGATGGGCCTGCCCTCCTCGGCGCTGAAGCCGACCGGGCAGGACGCGGCGGAGCGCGAGCCGATGACGCTCACCCTGGGCAAGGACTTCGACGGCGCGGGCAAGCCGCTCGGCGGACCGTCGAAGGCGCCCGAAGGCATCCAGCAGGCCAACGCCGACAAGTCGGTGTGCGCCAAGTGACCTGGGGTCACGGCGCCCAGCAACAAGCCAGGTAACAACGCGGCGACGCGCAGAGCACGACGCACCACAGAACAAATCTGAAGAAGAGTGGGGGCCCGGTGGGCAGCAGCAGTGTGCATGGGGAGGGCACCCGGGCCCGCAACCTCGGCTGGGACGAGAGTCTCTACGAGGACGCGGAGCACGGGTCGGTCGCACCGGAAGCGCCGGAGGCCGGGGGCGGCGGCGCCGGAAACAGCGGCGGCGGAAACAGCGACTCCGGAGGCAGTGACTCCGGAAGCGGCGGCGCCGGAGGCGGACGCCGCAGGGGCGGCGCACGCCGCAAGCGTCCCGAGGCCGGCAAGGGGTCCCGGCGCAAACGCGTCCTGCGCGGGGTCGCGATAGGCCTGGCCGTGCTGATCCTCGGCACGGCCGGAGCCGGATACCTCTACTACCAGCACCTCAACAACAATCTGCGCAGCAGCGCCCGCAGCGGCGGCGAAGGACCTGACAAGCCCAAGGCGAACGCGGCCGGGCAGACCCCGCTGAACATCCTGCTGATCGGCTCCGACAGCCGTGCCGATCCCAAGAACGTGAAGCTGGGCGGCGGCAAGGACCTGACGAAGAACCCGCCGCTCGCCGACGTCCAGAAGCTGCTGCACGTCTCCGCCGACCGCAAGCACGCCTCGGTGGTGAGCATTCCGCGCGACACCCGGGTGGACATCCCCGAGTGCAGGGACGAGACGACCAAGAAGGTCACCCCTGCGGGGAACACCATCATCAACCAGGCGCTGGCGCGCGGCGGTCCGAGCTGTGTCCTGGACACCTGGCAGAAGCTCACCAACGTCTACATCGACCACTGGCTGATGATCGACTTCTCCGGTGTGGTGCAGATGTCGGACGCCGTCGGCGGTGTCGAGGTCTGCCTCAACCAGGGCGTGTGGGACAAGCCCACGAGGCTGGAGAAGGGCGGCTCGGGCCTCAAGCTGGCCAAGGGCCCGCACAAGATCCAGGGCGAGGACGCCCTGAGGTGGCTGCGCACCCGGCATGCGTTCGGGAGCGACAAGGGCCGCGCGAAGGCGCAGCACATGTACATGAACTCGATGATGCGCCAGCTCCAGGACGAGGACGCCTTCACCAACGTCGGCCGGATCACCTCGCTCGCCGAGACCGCGACGAAGGCCCTGCAGGTCTCCGACGAGATCGGCACGCCCAAGAAGCTCTTCGACCTGGCGATGGAGCTCAAGAACGTCCCCTCGGACAGCATCACCATGACCTCGCTGCCGACGATCGCGGACCCGAAGAACCCCCTCGCCCACTACGTCGTGGACCCGAAGGACTCCCCCAAGGTCCTCAAGCTGCTCCAGGACGACATCCCGTTCGACAAGAACGGCGAAAAGTCCGACGGCAAGGGCTCGAAGAAGCCCGCCGAGAAGCCCGCGAAGAAGCCCTCGGTCGGCCCCGCGGAGCTGGTGGTCACCGTGCAGAACAGCACCGGCAGCGACACGGAGGGCCGCACTCCGGGCCGGGCGAAGGCCGTCATGCAGACGCTGTCCGAGAAGGGCTACCCCCGGGCGAGGACGGGCGGCAACGGCCAGGGAACCGAGCGGACGACGGTCAAGTTCCCCAGCGCCGAGCTGGAGGGCGACGCCCAGGCGGTGGCCAAGGCGCTCGGCCTGCCGTCCTCGGCGGTCAGCAGGTCCACGGACGTCACGGGCGTGACCCTGCTCGTCGGCTCCGACTGGCGCACCGGCACCTCCTACCCCAAGGCCGAGGTGCCGAAGGCGGGCGACGTCCCGAAGTCCGCCGAGGCGGTCAAGGGCAACGACAAGGGCTGCATGGACGTGTACGGCGTGTACCAGTGGAACGGCAAGGACTGATCCCGCTGTGTACGAGGAAGGGGGCCCGGGACGTGAAGTCCCGGGC
>NZ_JBSGZD010000206.1:0-14225 GCF_053610825.1 Streptomyces sp. NPDC054863
GGAAGATCTTCGCGGGGCCCCCTGCACGTCTGCCGCCGGTGCGTGCGCTCACCGCTGCGGGTGCGTGTCTGCGCAGGCGTTCACCTGCGCAGGCGCGCCGCCGGGAGCCGGCAGTGGGCGGAGGAGCGGATCGTCTCCTCGTCACCGACGAACGCCTGGAGGCTCTCCTCGGTGACGGGCTCGCCCGGCTTGGCCTCCGGCCAGGTGCGGGTGGTGAACATCAGGTGCACCTGGCCGCGCTTCTCCGCGGCGGCGAGCCACTGGGGAGGGGCGGTGCAGGTGGCGTTGAGCTGAGGCAGGGTCAGGACCGCGTTGCTGCCCTCGACCAGCAGGGACAGCGGGACGCTGGAGAGGGCGCCGTTGACGATGGCGCCGCCCACGGGGAGTCCGGCCTGGGTGAGCATGGCGCGGACGGCGAGCTCGCCCTCCTCCGTACTGCCTTCTCCGTCACCGAGCGGATAGGCGAGCAGGAAGGCTGCGTCGCGGCCGTCGTCGGTGTGCGTGCCGGCCCAGGCGAGGACGCCGATGGTGCCCAAGTGAGCCTTGTTGAGGACGATTTCTCTTGTTTCGGTGGAAGTCATGCGACAGGACATTAATTGCCCTGCTTGCCCGTCCAGTGGTTCTTGTCACCCACTCGGGCTAAGGAACGCGGCCCGGTAGTCCGTACGTGTTGGCGGGGGTGCACCGGCATGACCCGAGGCCGGGTGGGCGGAGGCCGGAGCCGGTGGGGGCCGGCTCCGGCTTGCGCGGGTTCGGGGTGGTCAGGACACCGGGGTGGTGGCTTCCGCGAAGCTCTTGGCGAGTTTCAGGGTGGCGGTGCTGTTGCGGCCCAGGGCCTCGCGGACGTAGGCGCGGGCGCGGGGGATGTCGGCGCCTGCGCCGAGGACCTTCTCGATGGGCTCTTCGCGGAGCACCACGCTGTGCTGGGACGTCACGGTGACGCCGCCGCTCTCGGCGGGGGTGATGGTCCAGCAGCCGGTGTGGGCGGCCATCAGCGCGGGGGTGGCGGTCTGCTTGTAGACGATGCGCAGCTCGTCGGGGAAGCACACGCGTACCGATTCGGTGGTGTGCACCGAGCCGTCGGCGGTGCGGGTGTCCATGGCCATGACCTGGACGCCGGGCTCGTCCTCGGTGAGGTCGAGGCGGTCCACGTGCGGAACGCGCTCGGGCCAGTCCTGGGCCCGGTAGAGGAAGTCGTAGACGAGGTCGGCCGGGCCGTCGACGTGGACGGAGTCCTCGAAGGACAGGGTGAGTTCGTCGAGCTGCTGCCAGCCTGCGACGAGCTGGGCGAGGTTCGCCAGCTCGGCGCGGCTGTTGGTGTCGACTGCCCGCTCGACCCATGCGAGGTTCTCCGCGTACGCGGCCGTGTCGCCGAGGACGGTGAAGTCGTGCAGCAGGGTGACCTTCGCGCGTGCGTCGCCGAGGTCCTCGACGATCCAGGTGCCGCCCATGGAGGCGACGGGGGCCGTGGAGACTTCCTGGCGGAACTCGATGCGCCGGCGGGCCGGGTCCAGGGTGCGGCGTGAGGTCCAGGACTTGACCTGTCCGTTGGCCGTGGCCCACATCCGCAGTCGTTCCGTGTCGCCGGTGGTCTCCAGCTGCCGCACGTGGACGTTCGGCGGGAAGTACAGGGGCCATTGGACCGCGTCCGCGATCAGTGCGTAGACCGTGTCCGCGGGGGCGTCGGCCTCGTGCTCGTGCACCGTGCGGTGCACCTGCTCGTTCACCATCGGATTTCTCTCTTCCCGGTCAGAAGTTGCCGAGGCCGCCGCAGACGTTGATCGCCTGGGAGGTCATGGAGGCGGCCAGGTCGGTGGTCAGGTAGCCGACGAGGCCGGCGACTTCCTCGGGGGTGCTGTAGCGGCCGAGGGGGATCTTGGCCGTGAACTTCTCCATGATGGCGTCCTCGGTCGTGTCGAACGCCGCCGCGTATCCGGACCTGACGCGCTGGGCCATGGGGGTCTCGACGTATCCCGGGCAGACCGCGTTGACGGTGATGCCGGTGGGTGCGAGTTCGTTGCCGAGGGCCTTGGTGAAGCCGACGACGCCGTGCTTGGAGGCCGAGTACGGAGCGCCCAGGACGACGCCCTGCTTGCCCGCGGTCGAGGCGATGTTGATGATGCGGCCGTACGCGGCGCCTTCCATGCCGCCCTTCTTGAGCACCTCGCGGGTCAGCAGGAAGACGCTGGTGAGGTTGGTGGCGATCACGTCGTGCCAGAGCTCGTCCTGGATGTCGGCGGTGACTCCGCCTCCGCTGCGGCCCGCGTTGTTGACCAGGACGCTGATGGGACCGAAGGCCGCGACCGCGGCGGCGACCAGGGCGCTGATCGACGCGCCGTCGCGCACGTCGGCCGCGGCGCCGTCGGCTTCGATGCCTTCGCCGCGCAGGAGGTCCACGGTCTCCCGGACGGTGGACTCGGTGCGGGCGCACAGGAACACGCGGTGCCCGCGGCGGCCGAGGTCGCGTGCGACCGCGAGGCCGATACCGCTGGTGGCACCGGTGACCAGTGCCACCGGCTTCGTCGGTGCGGGCATGTGTCTTCCTCCGGAGGTGAGCGAGTGGGTGGGCGGGGTGGGTCGGGCTGGTGCAACGACTGTGTGCCGCACGGCTGGAGAGGCGGCGGAAGGGGGGTGGAGAGCTGTGGTGAGGGGCGGTGGGGCGGCTTGTGGGGGAGCCGCTTGCCGCCGCTGGTTCAGAGGCCGAGCAGGGAGGCGACGCGGTTGCGCTGGGTTTCGGAGGTTCCCGAATAGATCGTTCCGGCGACCGAGTTGCGGAGTTCCTTCTCGATCCCGTACTCGGACATGTAGCCGTTGGCTCCGAAGATCTGCACCGCGGCCAGGGCGGAGGCGACGTTGGCCTCGCTGGTGACCAGCTTGGCCAGCGCGATGTCCTCGGTGACGTTCTCGCCGTCGGCCATCTTCCGGGCGGTGCGGTAGAGCCATTGGCGGGAGCTTTCGACGCCGATCTTCATGTCGACGATGCGGTGCGAGATCGCCTGGTAGGAGCCGATCGGTTGGCCGAACTGGGTGCGCTCCTTGGCGTACTGCACGCAGCGGTGCAGGCGGTCGGTCATCTCTCCGGCGTTCACGACGAAGGAGAGGAGGATCTCCCAGCGCATCACGTACTCCATGACCAGGTATCCGCCGCCGACGCGGCCCAGGACGCGGTCGGCGGGGATCCGGCAGTCGTCGAAGAAGAGTTCGCACAGGGGGGAGGTGCGCAGGCCCATCTTCGACACCGGGGCGCCCATGGAGAGTCCGGGGGTGTCGCGATCGACCAGGAAGGCGGTGTAACTCAGGGGGCTGGAGCGGTCGGCGGTACGGGCGTACACGACGATCAGGCCGGCCACGGGGCCGTTGCTGACGAACGACTTGCTGCCGTTCAGCACCCAGTGGTCGCCGTCGCGCCGGGCCCTGGTGCGCATGGCCAGCGCGTCGGAGCCGCTGTCGGGCTCGCTGATGGCGTGGGCGGCGATCGTCTCGCCGCGGGAGAGACGGGGCAGGTACCGCTCCTTGAGCTCGGTGGAGCCGAAGCGCTGGAGCGGTACCCCGGTGCTGGCGAGGTGGGTGCAGACCGAGAAGTTCAGCCCGGCGTCCCGGCAGCCCTCGCCGAGGCCTTCGAGCACGTACATGGTGGTGAGGAGGTCCTGGCCCAGGCCCCCGTACCGCTCTTCGAAGGGCAGGCCCAGGATCCCGGTGTCGGCCAGGAGTTTCCATCCTTCGTGCGGGAAGACCGCCTGCGCGTCGCGTTCGACGTGCCCTGCGTTGAGGTCCTCCAGATAGGGGCCGAGGCCGTCGCGCAGCGCCCGCTGATCAGCGTTCCACTTGATCATCTACGTGCTCCGTACGTCTGGTACTGGGAGAAGCCGGGCCTGGTACTGGGCGAAGGCGGCCTAGTACTGGGAGAAGTCGGGCTGGGCGAGGTTGTGCTTCTCGTCGCCGCGCAGGGCGGGGGTGAACACGCACACCAGGCGGAGGTCCTCGTGCGGGGCGGCGATCAGCCAGTGGGCGTCGTGCTTGTCGAGCGTGTAGAGGGTGCCGGGGGTGATCGCGTGGGAGTTGCCCTCGGTGTCGACGACTTCGCCGCTGCCCTCGATGCAGTAGCAGGTTTCGAGGTGGTTGCGGTACTCCAGGCGCGACTTGGTGCCGGCCCGCACGACGGTGTCGGTGACCGAGTAGCCGACTCCGTCGGACTCGGTCAGGAAGCGGCGGCTGAGGCCATTGCCCCACTCGACGCCGGCTACTTCCTCAAGGGTGCGAACGATCATGGTGGCTTTCCTTTCCGGGGCTGGGCGAGGCGGGGGCGGGGCTTTCCCGCACCTGGACGGCGGTGAGCGGTCAGGCCATCTCGGTGTGCCGGGCGCGGGAGCTTTCGATGAACGCGGCGATGGCCGCGGCCGAGCGGAAGGACTCCGGGTCGAGGTCGACCTCGTCGGTGTCGATCTCGTAGGCGGATTCGATCCATGCGATGACCTTCAGCAGGCCGAGGCTGTCGATGACTCCCTCGTCGAGGAGGTCCAGGGAGTCGTCGAGGTCCTGCGGTGCCACGTCGGGCAGGAACTCCTCGACGACGAATCGCTTGACGGCCGTGACGGTGTCTGACATGTCGGGTCTCCTTGCGGTGGTGGCACGGCGGGGCCGGGCAGGCGGTGCTCGGCCGGCCTCGCCGGCGGGGGCCCGCGACAGCGGCTCGCCGGTGACGGTGGGGGTGCTTCGCGCGACGTCGTCGGGGTGACGGGCCGGGTGGCCCGGGGTGGGCGGCGGGCCGCCCGGTGCTCCTCGTGGGGGAGGCCGCACACGACGGGCGCCCGCTGCTTCCAGCCGTTCGCTCTGCGGCCGATCCTGGCTTTCGTACCTGGAGAACCGATGGAGCGCAGCTGTACGGACGCACCAGGGCGGGGCGGGCCGAGGAGGCCGCCCGCAGGCAGCCGGAGAGGGTGTCGGGGAGGGTGTGGTGCAGGGGGCCCGGGAAGGGGGTGGGCCCGGGATTTCGGGGGCCGGCTCCAGGAGCGGAATCAAGCCGTTCTCCAGGGTCGTCGGCGACTCTCGGCTCACCACATGCGGTGGCACGGGTCGCACGCCGAGCGACGGCCCGCGGTCCGCCGCGACCCCTGGAGGACAACTGTGAAGGACAGCCGATGAGACGGGTCGTGATCACCGGAATCGGAGTGGTCGCCCCGGGCGGTGTGGGCACCAAGGAGTTCTGGTCCCTGCTCACCGCCGGACGCTCCGCCACCCGCGGCATCACCCTGTTCGACCCGGCGCAGTTCCGTTCGCGTATCGCCGCGGAAGCGGACTTCGCCCCTCTCGCGCAGGGATTCACCGCTTCCGAGGCCGAACGGCTCGACCGGGCGACCCAGTTCGCACTGGTCAGCACCCGTGAGGCGGTGGAGGACAGCGGGTTGAGCGGAGAGCTGGATCCGCTGCGCACCGGGGTGAGCCTCGGCAGCGCCGTGGGCGCCACCACGGGCCTCGACCGGGAGTACGCGGCCGTCAGCGAGCACGGCGCGCACTGGCTCCTCGACCACGAGCGGGCCGTGTCCCACCTGTTCGACTATTTCGTGCCCAGCTCGATGGCGGCCGAGGTCGCGCACGCGGTGGGCGCCCAGGGGCCCGTCGCCCTCATTTCCACCGGGTGCACCTCGGGTCTCGACTCCATCGGCCATGCGGTGGAGCTGATCCGTGAGGGCAGTGCCGACGTCATGGTCACCGGTGCCACCGAGGCTCCGATCTCGCCGATCACCGTCGCCTGCTTCGACGCGATCAAGGCCACGAGCCCCCGCAACGACGATCCCGGAACCGCGTCGCGGCCCTTCGACCGCACCCGCAACGGCTTCGTACTCGGGGAGGGTTCGGCCGTCCTCGTCGTCGAGGAGCTCGAACACGCCCGCCGTCGCGGCGCCCACGTGTACGCGGAGATCTCCGGCTTCGCCAGCCGCAGCAACGCCTACCACATGACGGGGCTGCGCACGGACGGGGCGGAGATGGCGGAGGCCATCACCACGGCCCTGGACGAGTCCCGGCTCGACCCCGACGCCGTCGACTACATCAACGCCCACGGTTCGGGCACCAAGCAGAACGACCGGCACGAGACCGCCGCGTTCAAGCGGAGTCTGGGCCGGCACGCCTACGAGGTGCCCGTGAGCTCCATCAAGTCGATGATCGGCCACTCCCTGGGCGCCATCGGCTCCCTCGAAGTGGCCGCCAGCGCCCTGGCCATCGAGCACAACACGGTGCCGCCCACGGCGAACCTGCACGAGCCGGACCCGGAGTGCGACCTCGACTACACCCCACTCGTGGCGCGCGAGCAGCGGACCGACACCGTGCTCACCGTGGGCAGCGGTTTCGGCGGCTTCCAGAGCGCCATGGTCCTGACCCGTCCGTCCCTGGGAGCGTCCGCATGAGCGACACGTCCGTCCTTGTCCGCGGCGCAGCGGAAACCTCCGGCGCGCCGGCGCGCGCGCGGGCCGTGGTCACCGGGATCGGTGTCGCCGCGCCCAACGGCCTCGGCGCCGACGCCTGGTGGGCCGCGGTGCTGCGGGGCGAGAGCGGGATCCGCCCGCTGACCCGCTTCGACGCCTCCGGGTATCCGGCGCGGCTCGCGGGCGAGGTGCCCGGCTTCGTCGCCGAGGACCACGTCCCGAGCCGGCTGATGGCGCAGACCGACCAGGTGACCCGGCTGTCCCTGGCCGCCGCGCGGGAGGCCCTCGACGACGCCGGGGTCGATCCGGCGGAGCTGGCGCCCGGCGCGGCCGGGGTGGTCACCGCCAGTTCGGCGGGGGGTTTCGAGTTCGGGCAGCGTGAGCTGCAGGCCCTGTGGAGCAAGGGGGGCCAGTACGTCAGCGCCTACCAGTCCTTCGCGTGGTTCTACGCGGTCAACACCGGCCAGCTCTCCATCCGGCACGGGCTGCGCGGCGCCAGCGGGGTGGTGGTGAGCGAGCAGGCGGGCGGCCTCGACGCCGTGGCCGCCGCCCGCCGCCAACTGCGCAAGGGCGCCTCGCTCGTCGTCACCGGCGGGGTCGACTCGTCGCTGTGCCCGTGGGGTTGGGTCGCTCATCTCGCGGAGGGACGCATCAGTCTCGCCGACGACCCGCAGCGGGCCTTCCTGCCCTTCTCGGACGACGCCTGCGGGTACGTCCCCGGAGAGGGCGGCGCCCTGCTGGTGCTGGAGGACGAGGAGGCGGCGCGGGCGCGCGACGCGCGGGTGTACGGCTCCGTGGCCGGTTACGCGGCCACCTTCGACCCGGGTCCTGCCGCCGGGGGCGGTTGCCGGCTGGGCGCGGCGGCCGAACTCGCCCTGGCGGACGCCGGGGTGCGGCCCGACGAGGTCGACGTGGTCTTCGCGGACGCGGCCGGCGAGCGGGAGGCCGACCGTGCGGAGGCACGGGCGATCGGCGAGATCTTCGGCGCGCGGGGCGTGCCGGTGACCGCGCCGAAGAGCATGACGGGGCGGCTCGCCGCCGGTGGGGCGTCGCTCGACGTGGCGGCGGCGCTGTTCGCGCTGCGCGACCAGGTGATCCCGCCCACGACCGGCACCGTGCGCCCGGCGCGGGACTGCCCGCTGGACCTGGTGACCGGGGCGCCGCGCAGCGGTGTCCCACTGCGTACCGCACTGGTGCTGGCGCGGGGGCGGGGCGGTTTCAACGCCGCTGTCGTGGTCCGCGCCTAGGGCCTGTCCAGCGGATCGGGCCGCAGGGGAGTGACCCTGCGCTTCGCACCACCGCTGATCGGGCTCCCACGTCTCCGGCCGTGGTCCGTGCCTGGGCCGGCGCAATCCATCACTGACGCACGAGCGTCCGTACGAGGAAGAACGAGGTATGCCGTGACCCGGTTCGAACTGACGGATCTGACCACTTTGCTGCGCGAGTGCGCCGGCGAGGACGAGGGTGTCGACCTGGGCGGCGACGTCCTGGACACCGCCTTCGTCGATCTCGGCTACGACTCGCTGGCCATGCTCCAGACGACGGGGCACATCGAGCGGGAGTGGAAGGTGCTCCTGGACGAGGACGCCATCGAGGAGGCGGGGACCCCGCGCCAGTACCTGGAGCTGGTCAACCGGGCGCTGGCCGCGCGGACCGCGGCCTGAGCCCGCCGCGGGGCCCGGCAGGGCCGCCGCGGTGCTGTTCGTACGACGCGCACGACGGTGGGCGGGCGGCTCCCGGAGCGGGGACCGCCCGCTTCCGGGTGCAGCGGGGCTCGATCCGTGTTCAAGACCGCGCAACGACCATCGGATCCGACGACACACAAGTGGTGAGCAGGGGGAGGGTTTGTGGGTGCCAGCACCGTCACAGTGCCCGGCGTCGCGGGGGTGCCCCCGGCGCTCCGGCACGTCCTGACCGACGGTTTCCTCGCGCACGCGAGGCGGCGTCCCGGGGCAACTGCCCTGGTATTCAAGGAACTTGAGATCACCTACGGCGCGCTGCTGGAGCGCGTCACGCGGCAGCGGGCCCGCGTCGCCCGGCTGCCGGGCGGGGAGCCGGTCGGCGTGCCGGCCGTGAAGCATCCGGAGACGATCGCGCTGGTGCTGGCCTGTCTGCTGGAGCGGCGGCCGGTGCTGCTCCCGTCGGCCACTCTGGGGCGGACCGCTCTGGAGCGGCTGTACGGGCAGGCGGGTGTACGGCACGTGCTGGACCCGGAGGGGTCCGCCGACGACGGCCGGCCCGCGGGCCGGGGCCCGGACAGGTCCGCCGACGACGACCGGCCCGCGGGCCAGGACCCGGACAGCCCTCACCTCGCCGGGGACCGGCCCGCCCTGCTGCTGACGACGTCCGGTTCCACCGGTGCGCCGAAGATCGTTCCGCTGGGCGCCGACGCCGTCGGTTCCTTCGTGCGCTGGGCGGCCACAACGTTCGCCATGGACACCGGTACCCGCGTCCTCAACTACGCGCCGCTCAACTTCGACCTCTGCCTGTTCGACGTGTGGGCCACGCTCGCGAGCGGCGGCCGGGTCGTCCTCGTCGACCCCGACCAGGCGCTGAACGGCCCCCGTCTGCTGGACCTGATCGACCGGCACCGGGTGCAGGTGGTCCAGGGCGTGCCCATGCTCTTCCAGTTGCTCGCCGACGCGGCCCGGGAGAGCGGCGGCGTCCTGCCCCACGTGCGGGACGCCCTCTTCACCGGGGACGTCATGCCGGGACCGTTGCTCGCCCGGTTGCCCGAACTGCTGCCGGGGGCGCGGCTGCACCACGTCTACGGGTGCACCGAGACCAACGACAGTTTCGTCCACACGGTGGCCGACGCGCGGGCGGCGGCCGGCGGCCCGCTGCCGCTCGGCCGGCCGCTGCCCGGGGTGTCCGCGCTGCTCGTCGGCGCCGACGGGTCCGTGCTGGAGGGCCCCGGCACCGGGGAACTCCTGGTGTCCACACCGTTCCAGATGCGGGGCTACCTCGGGGCCGGTGCGGGTGCGCCCGTGTTCGTACCGCATCCGGCGGGGCAGGACGCCCGGCGCTACTTCCGCAGCGGCGACCTGGTGCGCCGTCTGCCGGACGGGTCGCTGATCCTGGAGGGCCGCTCGGACCACCAGGTCAAGGTGCGCGGGGTGCGGGTCAACACCCAGGAGGTGGAGCACGTGCTGCTCGCCCACGACGAGGTGGCGGAGGCGGCGGTGCTGTCGGCGGCGGACCCGCTCGCCGGGCGGCTGCTGCACGCGGTCGTGCGGCGGAGCCCGGGTTCCGCGCTGAACAGCCTGCGGTTGCGCGGGCATCTCGCCCGGCGGCTGCCCCGGGCCGCGATCCCGTCCGGGCTGCGGATCGTCGACGACCCGCTGCCCCGGACCCCGACGGGCAAGATCGACCGGCAGCACCTCCTGTCGGCCCACTTCGAAGAGGAGAGCTGACATGCACGACGCCGTCGTCCTGCTCCTGGGCCGCGACCGTCCGGTGGAGCTGCCCGTGTGGCGGTCCTTCTGGGACCGGTTGCACGCCGGGAAGCTCCTGCGGGGGGAGGGCGCGGCCCTGCTGGCCTCGCTGGCCACCCGGATGCCGGACCGCACCACGGTGCGCGCCCTGCTGGCCTCGCTGGCCGAACGGCGTCCGGAGCTGCCCGCGCACTCCTTCGCCGGGGCCGTCAACGTGGTGGGTACCGGCGGGGGGCCGCCCACGTTCAACATCTCCACCGCCGCCGCGTTCACGGCGGCGGCGATGGGGGTGCCCGTCGTCAAGACCGGCTCCCGGGCGTACACCGGCACCTGTGGCTCCCTCGACCTGCTCGAACAGCTCGGCATCACCCCGACGACGTCGTACGCGCACACCGAGGAGGTGCTGGGGCGGCACGGCGTCGCCTTCACCGGGTACTTCGTGTACCCCCGCGAGATCGCGCTGCTGGCGCGGGCGGTCGCGCCGCTGGACATGCGGCGGCTGGGCTCCTTCGTCAACGCCCTCGGCCCGTTCCTCGCCGGTGTGCCGGTGGGCGCGCAGGTGACCGGGGTGTCGCGGGCGCGGAACCTGGAGGCGCTGGGGCATGCCGCCGCGCACGTCTCCCGGGAGGCGGGGCGGTCCGTGTGGCTGGTCGACAACGACGCGGGCGCCGACGAGCTGCTCTCGTTCGCGGCGAACCGGGTGCGGGCCTTCGAGGACGGCGCCGACAGTACTTTCACGCTCTCCCCCGGCGCGCTGGGGCTCGGCCCCGGCGCTCTCGCGGAGCTGGGCCGGCCCGAGGGCGGTGCACGGGAGGCCGCGGAGCTCTTCCTGGAGGTACTGGGCGGGCGTTGCGCGCCCGCGGTCCGCGAGACCGTCTGTCTCAACGCGGCGGCGCTCGCGGTGGCCGGCCGGGTGACCGGTGACTGGCACCAGGCACTGCGGTCCGCCGATGCAGCGCTGCGCGGCGGGGCGGCGCTGGAGCTGGTGGAGCGGCTGCGCGCGCGGGAGGTCCAGAATGTCTGACCTCCGTCCCGGCTCCGGCCGGCGGCCTGATGGCGCGGCAGGGTCAGTTGACGCGGCGGGGTCCGTTGCGGCGGGGCGGCCCGATGCGGCGGCAGCGTCCGTTGCTGCGGGGCGGTCCGACGGCCCAGCGCAGGCCGACGGCGCGGCCCGGCCCGTTGCTGCGGCAGCGTCCGTTCCTGCGGGGCGGTCCGATGCGGCGGCACGGCCCGACGCTGCGGGGCGGTCCGACGGCGCGGCGCGGCCCTACGCGGCGGCCCGGCCCGTTGCCGCGGCAGGGTCCGTTGCTGCGGCAGGGTCCGGGTTCTTTGTGCACCGGCGGCCCGGGCGGCCCGGGCTTGCTGTGTTCGTCAATGCGGGCGACCCGCCGCTGGAGGCGCTGGGCGAGCTGGTGGCGATGCTCGACGAGAGCGACGTGGACTGTCTGGAGCTGGCCGTTCCGTTCCCCGGCTCCGTCACCGACGGGCCGGTGATCCGCCGGTCCGCCGACCGGGCGCTGGCCGGCGGCGTGACGCTGGACGCCGTACTCGACGCGGTGGCGGCCGTCCGGCCGGGGCTGCGGCGGCTGCGGATCGCCCTCCTCGCGGACTGGAGCCACACCGTCAAGGGCACGGCCCTGGGCGACTTCACCCGTGCGGTGGCCGACGCCGGCTGCGACGGGCTCCTGCTGCACGGCCTGCCGCCCCGGCTGCGCGCCGCCCAGTACGAGGCCGCCGAGCTGGCCGGACTGCCCCTGGTCTCCACCTGTTACGCCGTCTCCGACGGGGCCACGGTGGCCGAGGCGGCGCGCGTGGCCTCCGCGTACGTCTATCTGGTGGCCCACTACGGGCGCAGCGGCACCTCCGCCGCACCCGACGGGGCCCGGGTCGGAGCGGCGCTCGCCGCGCTGCGTACCGCTGCCCGGGTCCCGGTGGCCGTCGGTTTCGGCGTCCGTTCCCGCGGCGACATCGACGCCCTGGAGGAACTCGGCGCGGACGCGGCGGTCGTCGGGAGCGCAGGTGTGGCGCGGATCGAGCGTGCGCTCGCCGAAGGGCACGATCCGGTGGCCGAATTCGCGGCCTTCGTGGGCGAGTTGCGCGGGCCCGCCTCCTCGCTCCGTGCCGGTCCGGGGCTTCCCGCCGGCCGTTCCCGACGAAAGCAGGCCACGTCGTCATGACCGCCCGATCCACCTCCGTACCCACCTCCGAATCCGCCCCCGTGCCCGGTCCCGTCGGCGGCCTCGCACCGCGTCCCGGGCCCTCCCCCGCCGCCGTTTCCGGTCCTCCCGGTCCGGCAGACCTGGCGGCCACCCGGTTCCTGGACCACGACAGCGACGAGGTGCGCGCGTTCGTGCGCGACGCGGTGCCGTCCGGCGCCGGTACCCCCACCGAGCAGGCGGTGGCCCTCTACCGCGCGGTGCGCGACGGCATCCGCTACGAGGTGTACGACGCGGACCTGTCCCGCGAGGGGATGCGCGCCAGCCAGGTGGTGCGTACCGGCTCCGGCATGTGCCTGCACAAGTCGGTGCTGTACGCGGCCGGTCTGCGCGCGCTGGGCATCCCGGCCCGGCTGGTCCTGACCGACGTGCGCAACCACCTCGCCTCCGGGCGGCTCACGCGGCTGCTGGGCGGCGACGTGTTCCGCCAGCACGGCCTCACCTCGGTGCTGCTGGAGGGCCGCTGGGTGCGGGCCACCCCGGTCTTCAACAAGACCCTGTGCCGGCTCTACCGGATCGAGCCGCTGGAGTTCGACGGCACCGCCGACAGCCTCCACCACCCCTTCGACCTCCAGGGGCGGCGCAGCATGGAATTCCTGCGCTTCCACGGGGAGTTCGACGATCTGCCGCATGCGTGGGTGCTGGGGGAACTGCGCGCGGCGCACCCGGGTCTGTTCGAGGAAGGCCGGTCGCGGTTCGCGTCCGGATCCCTCGTGCGGGAGGCACCCGACACGGTGAGGTCCTAGTGCTCGTCAAGATCTGCGGCGCGGTCAGCGAGCGGGAGGTGCGCGACGTCGCCGGGGCCGGGGCCTGCCTGGTCGGCCTGTGGCACGGTGTGCCCGGCGGTCGCTCCGACCTTCCGGCCGGGCGGCTGGCGGAGCTGGCCGCCGCGGCCCGGGAGACGGGCCGGCTGGGGTCGGTTCTGGTCACCTTCGCCTCCGACGCCGCAGCCCTGGCCGACGTCGCCGGGCGGGCCGCGGTCGACTGGGTCCAGCTGCACGGCTATCAACCGCCCGCCACCGTAAGGGCGTTGCGCAGACTGCTGCCCGAGGGGGTGCGCGTGGTGAAGGTGCTGCACGTCCAAGGCGGCTCCTGTGTGGAGAGGCCGCTGATCGGCGCGTACGAGCGGGCGGGGGCCGATGCGTTCCTGCTGGACGCCGCCCTGGCCGACGGGCGGGTGGGCAGTACCGCGCAGAGCCTGGACGACGCGGTGGTCACCGGCCTGGCCGACCGGATGGAACGTCCGTTCCTGCTGGCGGGCGGTCTGGGCGCGGACAACCGGGAGCGCTTCGGCGCGACCGTCGCCCACCCCCGGTTCCTGGGTGTCGACGTGGACTCCGCGGCCCGCGGCGGGGACGGACTGCTCTGCGCCGCGCGGGCCGCCGCCGTCGTGCGCGCCTGGGAGGACGCATGAGCTTCACCGCGGCGCTCGCCGCCGCAGGCCGTCCCGTCGTCATGGAGATCAAGCGGCAGGACGCGGACGGCAGGGACCTGATGGGCGGCCGTACGGTCGCCGAAGTCGTCGCGCGTTACGAGGAGGCGGGCGCGCCCTGTCTCTCGGTGGTCACCGGGCGCTGGTTCGGCGGCACCGGGGACCTGCTGCGCGAGGTGGCCTCGCTCACGGATCTGCCGTTGTTGCGCAAGGACTTCGTCACCGGCCGGGCGCAGTTGGCGCGTACCCGTGAACTCGGCGCCAGTGCGGTGCTGTTGACGGCGAAACTGCTGCCCTCGGGGGTCCTGGAACGGTTGACGGAGCAGGCGCTGGAGCTCGGCCTGACTCCTTTCGTGGAGGTCGCCGACGCGGCGGAGGCCGGTGCGGTGACGCACGGCTCCCACTGCGTGGTGGCGGTCAACAACAAGGACATCGCGACGCGCGAGCGCTTCCCCGGCGACCCGGGGCGCAGTACGGAGCTGCTGCCTGCCGTCCTGCGGACCGGTACCCGGTGCGCGGTGAGTGCCAGTGGGATCGCGGATCCCGGCCGGGCGGCGGCATTGCTGGACGCGGGCTTCGACGGGCTGCTGATCGGAACGGGTCTGCTGCGCGCGCCGAGCCTTTGGGACTGGTGTGCGGAGCTGGACGCGGCGCGTTCCGGGCGCGGTTGAGCGCGCAGGACGACGGCCGGTAGGGGGGCGGGGCCGCTGCAGTACGCGGC
>NZ_JBSGZD010000207.1:0-14090 GCF_053610825.1 Streptomyces sp. NPDC054863
CTCCACATCCACCCCAACACGGTGGACTACCGGCTGCGCAAGATCGCGGAACTGACCGGCGCCGACCCCTTGAAGACCGCTGACGTCGCGCTGCTCGGTGCGGCCCTCGCGGCCCGTACGGCTTGCTCGGTCGCCGCGCGCCGGGGCCGGTCAGCCGCCGAAGACCGGCCGGACCGGGGCTGAGCAGTCGGGTGCGCGTGCGGTTCCGGGATCGAGCGCGTTCAGCACCTCGCGCAGCGCCACATGGTCGAAGGCCAGGGCGAGGTGGTCGCTGTAGTCGTTGCCGCACCGGCTCTGGACGGTGATGTTGCGTGCGCCGGGCCCGTCGAGGAACTGCGAGGTGTAAGGGGTGACCACGGGGTCGTACTGGGTGGCGAGGGTGGTGTAGCGCACGCCGGGCACCGTGTCGGGCAGGGAGTTGAGGGTGTTGATGAAGTCCGAGCCGCGGAGCTGCTGGCGGGCGGCCGGATCGAGGGCGCCGACGAGACCGTCGAGGGAGGGGAAGATGCGGAACAGTGCTCTGATGCCCTTGTCGAACCCCAGGGCGGTCGAGCCGTGGCTGGTGGGGGCCAGACCCACCAGGTTGTCCACCTTCGCTGCGCCGCCGAGGAACTTGACGTAGTACTGGGCCAGGGTGCCGCCCTGCGAGTGACCGACCAGGTCGACCTCTCGGGCCCCGGTGGCGGCCAGGACGCGGTCGACGTAGGCGGCGAGTTCCCCGCCCGAGGTGGGGATGTCGCCGGTGCCGCCCACCTGGCCGCCCTTGAGGCCGCCGTAGTTGAGGGCGAAGACGCAGTACCCGTTGTTCTTGAGCAGCGGGGACAGGGTGTTCCAGTTGATGGCCATGTTCACGTGCGTGCCGTGCAGCAGGACGACCGGGCGGGGGCGGGTCGTGCTGCGGCAGGTGAAGTCGTTGGCGCCGGGCGGGGAGGCGCCGGGGCGGGCCAGCGACGCGGTCACCGCCGGCACCGAGTGGTAGACCACCGGCAGTGCGCGTGGTGCCGGGTCACCGCGTTCGCCGGCCGAGGCGGGAGCGGCAGAGCTTCCGACGAGAGCGGCCAGGACGAGGAACAGGAGTGCGGCGAGACGGGCGGGTACGTGAGCGCGCGCGGGCGGGACGCGCCGCCGGGTCATCGGGCTGCCGCCGCGACCGCGTCACCGACGACGGCCATGCCCTGGGCGTTCGGATGCAGAGGCGCAGCCGCGTGAGCGGGAATCAGCCCCTCCAGGTAACGGTCCCTGGGCGGGGCGCAGATGTCGTGCCCGACCGTGAGGGCACCGACGTCGACGAACCGTGCGCCGTGCTGCCGTGCCTGTTCCCTGGCAGCAGCGCTGATCTTGTTCATGACGCCCTGGAGGTAGTTGGCGTCGCGCTCCCAGACGGGCTGGACCGGGTGGCAGCCGCCTTCCCGGACGTACGTGCCGTAGCCGGTGACGACGACCGTGGCATGCGGGGACCGCCGCTTGATCTCCTTCAACGCCGTTCCGAAGGCGGGAGCCCATGCCCGGACCGCCTCGTCCAGCTTGTCCTTGCCGCCGGACGTCAGCCGGTCGGCGCACGAGCGTCCGAAGGGCTCGGGGAGGAAGTTGACGCAGCCGAGTGCCTCCTGGAAGAGGCCGCTGTCATTCGCTCCGACAGTGACCGATACCAAGTTCGTGCCGGGCCGCAGAGCGTCGAACTGCGGTGCCAGCAGACCGAGTCGCCGCCCGGTGAAATCCTTCGTCGTGGCCCCGGAACAGCTCACGTCGGTCAGCCGGGCGCCGAGTTCCTTCGCCACGACGGCCGGGTAGTTGCGGTGCGACCGAAGGCACAGCAGATTGACGTCCTGCCGAGGAATCAGCGGTCCGGCCGCCGCGGAGTCACCCAGCGCCACATAGTGCAGGGGCTCTGGGGCATCGGCCTGGGCCGGGGTGGACACAACGGCCGCGACCGTCGCGGCGATCGCGACCCAGCCTGTCCTGAATCGTCCGGGGAATCTCACGCCGACCTCCGTCATGGTTGACCGTCCGAAGTACCGCGCCTCACATCTTGAGGGACCGGTGGGGGAACGGAGACGGAACGTATTCCAGAGTCGGCAACGATCGTTTGTGACCCGTCACAAGGCCGCTGTCGCCGCTCTTCGGCGCGCCGGCCTGTCTGCCCGCACAGCCTGTCGAGGCGGCTGCTCCACGGTGCGCTCGCGGCGAGTGGACGCGATGCCTCTTCGCTCAGCCGCCCTGCGGAAAGCTGAAGGTGTATCCCCGTGCGGTGAACCAGGGCAGCAGTTCCTCCAGCGCGCTCATCGTCTGAGCCCGGTGGCCCCCGCCGTCGTGCAGGAGCACGGTCGGTCCCTTGGACAGCTGGTTGTGCACCGCACGCACAATGACGTCGGTGCCCGGCTGACGGTAGTCGCCGGGGTCGACGTTCCAGCCCAGGTTGCGCATGCCGTGAGCGGCGGCGATCTGCCGGCTCTGCGGGGTGAAGGCGCCGCCGGGGGCCCGGTAGTACCAGAGGCGTGCGCCGCCGGAGGCACGGTCGATCATCCGTTTCGCGTCCAGGATCTCCTTCTCCTGGTAGGCGACCGGCCGGTGGTCCATCGCAGTGTCGTGGCTGACGGAGTGGTTGCACAGCCGGTGCCCCTCGGCGACGATGCGTCGTACGAGGCCCGGGTGGGCCGCCGCGTTGGGGCCGGTCACGCAGAAGACGCCTTTCGCGCCGTGCTTCTTCAGCAGATCCAGGGCCCGCGGGGTCCACTGTGGGTCCGGGCCGTCGTCGAGGGTGAGGTTCACCGTACGCCCGGCGTCCTCCGAGTCCCGCACGATTGCCATGTCGACCGTGGGAGCCGGCAGACCGGCGGTCGCCTCCGGTCCCTGAGCGGCGGGGGCCGTGGTCCCGGAGCAGGAGAACAGGACGCAGGCTGCTGCCACTGACAGGGCTGCCGCCGCAGCTGTCGTCGCCCAGCGCCGAACAGGACGGGGAGCGGCGGGGGCGGGCACGGTGTCGGACGGTGTGGGGTTCATGCGTCCCACCCCACCCGGGACGTCCCGGATCCGGCAGGGCTGTCATCGATTCGTCACGCCATGGGCGAGGGTGCGTCATATGCTTCGAGCGCCCTGGTGACAGAAGCGTGCCGATCGTGGTCACGGCAGGGCGGCGCGGGGACTCGCCGCAGTGCGAGCCCGTGCTGGAGAGAGCGGCGGCTGCATGAGGCTTCGGCGTGCTCGTACGTACTGGTGGCACAGGACGGCGAGAAGGAAGCGATTCGAGCCCGGACCTCCAAGCACGGAGCGAGACTGTCCGGACATGACCTGGTGGCGACCGGCGGGACCGCCCAGATACTGACCTACCACTCGTGCAGAACGAGTCCACGGCCAACGCGGTACCCGCCGCGCTTCTCCGGTGCCCCGGCCCGCGGAGCTTTCGGTACGTGGGAGGGCAATCGCTGGGCCGAACGTGGGAACCGGCCCGGGTACGGCTGTTCATCGCATGGAGGTTCTCTGCATCATCGCTCCGGTGAATCACGCGAAGGGCAACGAACTGTGATGGCGACCGGAGTCGACCGGGTCGGGAGTCGGCAGCGGCTCGGTGGGCTGCTGCGGGAGGCCGCCGACAACGACTGCGCGGTGATGGCCTTCAACGTGGTCGATCCGGCCTCGATGCAGGGGGTCCTCGACGCGGCTGAAGCGGCGGAAGTGCCGGTGGTGGTGCAGCTGTCGGTCCGCAGCGCCCGGCAGTGGGGCATCGAGGCGGCTCTCGCATGCCACACCGAGGCGTCGGCGGACCGCGGAACGCCCTCGGTGCTGCACCTCGATCACTGTACGGACCGGCAGTTCGCCGAAGCCTGTCTGCGGGCCGGGTGGGACTCGGTGCTCTTCGACGCCTCCGGCCTGCCGTACGACACCGCTGTGCGGCGGACCACCGAACTCGTGCGGCTGGCAGGGGAGTTCGGCGGTGAGGTGGAGGGGGAGTTCGAGGCGATTCCCCGGGTCGGGGAGGTACTGGACGGCGGGGCGCGCAGAGCCCCTGCGGTCGCTGTGGAGCGGGTGGCCGAGTTCGTCGGGCGTACGGGCGTGACCTGCTTCAGTCCGGATCTGGGCACGGCGCACGGCGCCTACGCGGCGCAGCCCGTGGTCGACTTCGAGCGGGCGCGGGCCATCACGGCCGCGACGGCGCTGCCGCTCGTGCTGCACGGCGGGTCCGGGCTCGACCCGGCGACGATGTCCCGGCTCGTCGGCTGCGGCGTGCGCAAGATCAATGTCTCCACGCAGATCAAGCACGCCTACCTGGGTGCGGTGAGCACCTCGGGCGGCGCCACGGAACCGGTGGAGCTGCTGGGGCGGATCAGCGCCGCGGTGCGCGAGGTGGCGACCGGTTACTGCCGCACGGTCGGCAGGGGCAACTGATGGTGTTCGCCGGTGAAAGCACCTCGGGGCTGCCCGGGTTGGACGGGCTGGAGCTGCCGGAGCTGCCGACGCGCATCGTGTTCGGCCGGGGCAGCCTCGGTCGACTGGGCGTCTGCGCGGGGGAGTACGGGCATCGGGTGCTGCTGGTCTGCGGGCGGGGGGCGATGCGGCGCCACGGTGTGCTCGATGCCGCGGTGGGCCACCTGCGGGCCGCGCACCTCACGGTGACGGTCTTCGACGGGGTGTCGGCGAATCCCACGTCGGCCGAGGCGGACCGTGCGGTGGCCCTCGCCGTCGAGCACGGCTGCGACGTGGTGGTCGGGCTGGGCGGCGGCAGCGCCATCGACGCGGCCAAGGCGGCTGCCGTCGGTGTCGAGCGGGGCCCGGTCGGACCGTTGGTCGGTACGACGCTGGAGCCGTCCGAGGGCGCGCTGCCGCTGATCGCGGTGCCGACCACGGCCGGCAGCGGGTCGGAGGTCACCAAGGGAGCGACCGTCACCGATGTCGTGCGGCGTCTCAAGGCGGGGATCCGGGGACCGGACCTGTTTCCCCGGGTCGCGGTCATCGACCCGGTGCTGCTGGGCACCGTCCCGGCGGGGGTTGCCGCGGAGAGCGGCTTCGACGCGCTCGCCCATGCCGTCGAGGGGTTGGCGGCCCGGCGTTCGGACCCGGTCACCCGCGCGCTCGCGCTGCGGGCCGTGGAACTCGCCGGAGTACACCTGCCGAAGGTGGCCGCCGGAGACCGGTCGGCCCAGGCGCAGGAGGGCATGGCGCTGGCGGCGCTGCTCGGCGGATGGAACGTGGCCCTCGCCGGCACCTGCCTGCCGCACCGCATGCAACAGGCGATGGGCGGTCTCACCCACGGGGCGGCCCTGCCGCACGGGCGCGGTCTCGCCGTCCTGTACCCGGCATGGCTGGAGCAGGCCGAGCCGCACGCCTGCGAGCGGTTCGCGGCTGCGGCGAGGGCGCTCGGCGGCACGGACATCCATACCGAGGTGGCACGCCTGCGGGAGGTCTGCGGGCTGACGGGCGGCCTGCGCGAGCGGGGCTTCACCGAGGCCGACCTCGCCACGATGGGCGCGGCCGTCACCGGCGATCTCGGCAACGACCCCGTCCCGTCCCCCGGCCAGGACACCGTCGAGCGGATCTACCGCGCCTGCCTCTGACCCCGCGTACTGCTTCACGTACCCCTCCACGACCCGCGAAAGAGCACCCGTGCCTGCCCTGATCTTCGACTGTGACGGTGTTCTGGTGGACGCCGAACAGAGCGGTCATCTCCGTGCGTTCAACCAGATGTGGGCCGAGCTGGGGGTGCCGTGGGAGTGGAGCGCCGCCCAGTACGCGCACAAGCTGCGGATCTCCGGCGGTACGGAACGCCTGGCCAGCCTGTACCACGACGCGGACTTCCGGGCCCGGGTCTGCCCACCGCTCGGCTGGGAGGCGTGGATGCTCACGGTCCGCTCCTGGCACCGGCACAAGACCCGGGTGTATCTGGCCCTGCTCGACGCGGGCGCGGTCCAGGTGCGGCCGGGGGTGCGCCGGCTCGCCGCCGAGGCCGCCGATGCGGGGTGGCGGCTCGCGGTGGCCTCCAGCGGTGCGAAGGAGTCCGTGAGTGCCGCGCTCCGGCTGGCCGTGGGGGCCGATCTGGCCCCCGCCTTCACCGTCGTCTCCGGGGCGGAGGTGAGCAGGAAGAAGCCCGATCCGGAGGTCTACCGGTACGCGGCGCGGAGCGTGGGCGTACCGGCGTACGACTGCGTCGCCGTCGAGGACACCCGCAACGGGATACTCGCCGCCCTCGCCGCCCGCATGCACTGCCTGGTGACGCCCACCCGTGTCTCCGCGGAGCACGACTTCACCGGGGCTTCCCGCGTCGTCACCCATCTGGGAGACCCGGGCCGGGAACCGGCGCTGGACCTCAGCGCGCCTGCCGCTGCGCACACCACGCCGCCCGTCGTACTGGCGGACCTGCGACAGCTGATCCTCGACGGACTCCCCGACGCTTCCCCGGCGTGCCGCCCCGCGGGGCGCCGACCCGGCCCCGCCCCCCGACCGCACCCGACAAGGAGGCGCACCCCATGACGACCGACGACGCCACCCCCGCCGCGCATCCCGCGCCCGCGGGCTTCGCGCTGCTGCCCGACGGCAGCCCCAGGTGGACGCCCGATGCGGTGCTCTTCGACTGCGACGGCACGCTGATGGACACCGAGCCCTGCTGGAGTGCCGCCCTGGCGGAACTCTTCGCCCGCAACGGGGTGCCCTGGGAGCCCGAGCTCAAGCCCCACTACATCGGCGGGACCGTGCGGACGATGGCCGGCCGGGCGGCCGACGCGTTCGGCGACCCGGGCCGGGCCGACGTACTGGAGAAGGAACTGCTGGACCTCGTCGTCGAGGCCGTCGACGGCTCGGCTGCCGCCCCGCTGCCCGGCGCTCCCGAACTCCTCACCGCGCTCAGTTGCCTCGTGCCGACGGCCGTGGTCAGCAACTCGCCCCGGCGGGTCCTGGACATCGCCCTGGAACGCGGGGGACTGAGACCCCTCGTGCGCTTCACCGTCGCCGCCGAAGACCCGCCCCGGCCGAAACCGGCCCCCGACCCGTACCTCATGGCCTGCGCACACTTCGGCGTGGACGCGAGCCGCTGCCTCGCGGTGGAGGACTCCCCGACGGGCCTCGCGTCCGCCCGCGCCGCCGGTCTGGTCACCCTCGGCGTCCCGACCCTGCCCGATCCCGCCTTCCCGGCCGACCTGCTCCTCGGCTCCCTCCAGGACCCCGCACTCACCCGCTGGGCCACCGCTTGGGGCAGCTGACCGGGCAGGGCCGTCGGAGGCTCCACACCGCTACGCCCGGACACGACCCTTCGGTTCGTACCAATCAGAATGGAAAGCAGACATGGGACTGGCATACCTGCGCTCGGACGCAGACCGGGCGATGGGCGTGGGCATGGGCCGCGTCCTGGTGCGAGAAGCGGCGGGCTGCGGGCGGGACATGGGCCTGGCGCTGCGCATGGCGCAGGGGGCGAGCAGGATGACCGCGCCGTACTGGATGGGCCGGCGCTTCCTCGGCGCGGCGGGCCGCCCGCTCGCCGACGACACTCCGCTCTCGCTGAACCTCCTCACCCCCCGTCAGGCGGCCCGGGTGCGCATCCGCAGGAACCAGAGCGACCTGCTGATCCTGTGGCAGGTCTTCCTCAAGCGCTTCTACGAACTCGGCGTCCACTACCGGCTGGAGGAGGACCTCGACACCCTCGACACGATCGTCGACCTCGGCGGCAACACCGGCCTCGCCGCGTCCTACTTCACCGCCCGATACCGCCCCCGCACCCTGCTCACCGTGGAGCCGATCCCGCAGAACCTGGCCGTCCTGCGGCACAACGCCGCCCTGTCCGGCCTCGACTGGAAGATCGAACCGGCGGCCGTGGCCGGGGAGACCGGCACCGCGGAGTTCACCGTCAGCGCGTTCTGGGACACCTGCACCGCCGTACCCGCGGTCGCCGAGCTGCGTCGCACCCGCCCCTACCGGCTGGAGAACGTACTGGCCCGGCCCGGTGTGCGGGTGCCCGCGACCACCGTGGGCGAGCTGCTCACCAAGCACGGCATCGACCGCGTGGACCTGCTCAAGGTCGACGTCGAAGGCAGCGAGGCCGAGGTGTTCCGCGAGGTCCAGCCGTGGATGGAGCGGGTCGAGCGGATCGTCCTGGAAGTCCACGACAAGTACATCGACGGCGAGGCCGTACGGAGCACCATGCGCGCGGCCGGCTTCCGGCAGGTGCCGCCGCGCGTCCCGGAGCCGGCAGGGTTCAACCCGGTCGAGCTGTACGTCAAGTCATGAGCGGGGGCACCTGGATGACACGGACGCGTAAAGCCGACCTCGCCGCACTGGTGACGTCCACTCCGCCCACCGCCGTGGTGTTCGACTGCGACGGCACGCTCATGGACACCGAGCCGTGTGCCGACGCCGCACGCGGCGCCGTCTTCGCCCGCAGGGGACACCCCTATGACGACGCGGCCCGCGAGGCCCTCGTCGGGCTGTCCCTGCCCCAGGGCGGCGAAGTGATGTCCCGGCTGTTGGGGGGCAACGCGGGGGAGTTGGCGGACGAGCTGGGAGCGGAACTCCTGACCGCGGTGGCCGCAGGGGCCCGGCCGATGCCCGGTGCGGCCGAACTGGTCGCCCGTCTCGCCGCCAGGGTGCCCCTCGCGGTGGCCAGCAACGGACCGCGCGTACTTCTGGACAAGTCGCTGGCTCACGGCGGTCTGACCCGATGGCTGCCGGTCACGGTCTCGGGCGAAGACGTGCCCTCGCCCAAGCCGCGTCCCGACTGCTACCTCGCCGCGTGCGCGGCACTCGGCGTCGAGCCCAGCGGCGCCCTGGCGGTGGAGGACTCCCCGGTCGGCGCCCGTGCGGCCCATGCGGCCGGGATGACGGTGCTCGGCGTCGGCACCCTGACCCGCGGGCCGTACGTCCACGCCCACGTACCGGCCCTTGACGATGCCGCGCTCCGGCACTGGCTCACCCACTGGTGAGCGGGGGACGGGCCGGAGGCGGAGCAGCGCGCGGCCTTCTCCTGCCGACGGCCGGTCAATCCCTTGGCGTGATCATGAAAACTCGGCAGGGCTCCGGCCTGACCTTGTCGGCCTTGTCGGCCTTGTCCCGGGGGGCTCTCCAGTGAAGCGGGGCCTGGGGCGTACGGGGAGGAAATGGGGGGAGTGACTCATGTGCGACCAGCGCGATACCGGTGACGGCGAGGGTCGTTCAGGAAGCCATGGCGGGCACTGGGCGCGTGGGTGACGGTGCCCGCCCTCCTCGTACCGCATCCCCCAGGAACACACATGAAAGTACGACGCTCCCTTCGCGCGGCGCTCCTGGGAGCTCTGGCCATGACGGTCCCGTGGACGGGCAACGTTGGCGCGGTGGCGGCCCCGCCGGCCCCGCCGGCCCCGCCGGGCGACCTGGAGATCGCCGACGGGATCATGAACCTCGGCTACAGGGACTTCATCAACCACCCCAAGATCGCTCCCTTCGACTGGAGCAACAACGGTTGCAGCGGCCCTGTGGGGCCGCCCGCGAAGCAGATGTTCCAATGGGCCTGTGAGCAGCACGACTTCGGTTACGGCAACTACGGTCCCCGAGGAAGGCTGAAGCTCGATACCTCGCAGGCTCGCCGAGAGTGGATCGACGAGCGGTTCTGGCACGAGATGCGGAACATCTGCAACCACGGTTACACGGGAATCCTCAACCCCGGCTGCCTGGTGAGCGCCGAGATCATCTACAAGGGCGTCAAGGAGTACGGCGGCGACCACTGGTGACAACCCCGTCATCACGCCCCACCCCGGCCACCCCGGGGAGCGGAGCGTCACGCGCGCCCTCCATTTCCGCCTCTGCGGCCTGACTTGAACCGTACGGGCCGGTCGGACGTGTCCCGGGCGGAGAGACGCTTCGGGAGGTGAGCGCTTTGCACGCTGTGGGTGCTGCTGCCGTCCATGGTGATGACCGTGCGTTTCGTTTCCTCGCGGCTCTCCCGTAACACGGTGAACTGCCCGGCTCGGAGCCGGATCCAGGCTTCGAGGGCGGCGACGCCCGCGGCGGCCACCTCCACCGCCAGCCCGTACAGACCCGCTCCGAGGTTCCCTCCGGCCACGGGAGCGCACAGCTCGGCCACTCGGCCGAGCTGTGTTCGTCGCGGAGGCACGCGGTCAGGTCCCGCCAGTCGTCCGCGTCGGCTTTCTCCGGTGCGTCAGAGCCGGAGGCGGGGCGAGGGCGCCGTCACCCTTGACGTGACTACTCCGCCCAGCGGATGGTCGTATCGTCGTCGATCTTGGTTCCGCCTTCATGCATGGTGGTCGTCACGATCATCTCCCGGCCTGCGGTGTAGGTGCCGGGCCTGACGTTGGCGGGAACGGTGATCTCGAAGTTGGTGTTCGAGGTACCGCAGGTGAGGCCGGAGGCGGTTGCCGTGCCGGACGCCGAGTCGACCAGTACGGGGTGAACGATGCCGCTGACGTACACCACCAGCGAGACGGTCTTCCTGGTCTTGCAATTCATGAATCCGCTGACGACCGCCTTGTCGCCCTTGGCGACGAACTTGTTCGCGAACACGCCGTTCCCGTCCCAGGGCCAGGCGTGCGCCGCCGGGGCCGTCGCCCCGCTCCCCAACAACGCGGACCCGAGGACCAAGGCGGCCACACCACTGCGAAACCTGGTGAACGACAAGACGATCAACTCCTGGGACGTCAGGTGCGAATGAAGCTACCGGACACAGAGTAACGAAGCATCACGCAGTGTGATCGTGATGGACTGGGGAGTTCCCTCCTTCGAGGGAGTCCTGACAGGAGATTGCCCTCGCGCCGCAGCCGCCTTGCCCCGGGCCGGGGGCGGTCGACCTGTGGCTGGAGGCGCTGCGGGGCTTCCTCGCCGTGCTGATCCCCGTGGTCGAGGACCGCACCCCGACCGGCTGGCGCGAGGCTTCGTCGTGGTAGGCGGCGTGCAGGTGAGGGGTCGCCCGGACGGAGTCGTCGAGGAGGCGGGCCCGAAACGTTCATGGCCGGCGCCCGCTTCCTGCCTGGCACCCTCTTCGCCACACGGGCCGTCCTTGCGGCGACGGTCCCGGCTGTGCTCTGTCGGCCCGTGAACGGCAACACGGCGGGATCCGGGCTGTGGCTCGGGCCCGCCGGTGTCAGTGAGTCGTCAGGCAGCGCGAGCATTCAGCTGGGTGTGGAACCACGGAGAAGCGTGAGACATGTCCGGAACTAAGCTTGGCGTTCAACCTCGGTCGCCCTTCAGCGGAATGATCACGCTCGTTGTGCCGGTCGGGGAAAATCTGTATCGACGCAGGCGGCAGTGCCTCTAGCCTGCAAACCATGCATCAGGATCGAAGGCGCGATCGACGACCGGTCCGCCACATGAGGCCGGTGACGGTCCGGCATCAGGCTCCGGCCATCGCCGAGGGCACTGAGGTGGTACTCGTCGGCTACTTCTCCGGCAAGCAGAAGGACTTCGCCGCGTTGATGGACACGGCGGCCCAGCAGGCGACGGAACACGGTGTGCGCGTCGTGGGCCGTATCGTTCAACGCCGTGGTGTCTCGGACGGCGGAGCCAGGAAGATGGCCCTCCCGTACTCCTCGCGGACTCTCCTGAGCTATGGAAAGGTCCGTGAAGCAGCCGCGCTCTGCGAGCAGACCGACGCCGACGCGGCGCTCTTCCTGCCCACCCTGACCGAGCGCCAGCGTCGCGTGCTGACGGGGATGCTCGGCTGCCCCGCCGTGAGCCTGGCCGATGTAACGGCAGCTGACTGAACCGCCCTTCAGCCACGGACCTCGAACAGCGCCCCGTACGTCGGCGCTCGCTGGGGAGTTCACCGGACAGGCGGACGGCGCTCGCGGGAGCGTGCGTTCCGTCCTGGAAGCGCACTCAAACGTCAGGCCGCAGGAGTGAGACTGCTGGACCATGCTGCCCGGCACGAGGCGTTCGACTTCACGTCCCACTTCCGGGCGGACCTCTCAACTCATCAGCGCAGGTGCCTCGTTGGTTGCCTGTCCTGCCGCACGTCTTGGTCGAGTGGGGCACCTTGCTCATCGTCGCCCGCGAGGGTGACCGCCGCTGCAAGCTGCTGCCGCACCAGCGTGCCCTGGTCGGTCTGGTGTACCTGCACCGATCCGATGGGCCGGCTCCTGCGGCGTTGGTGAACGAGACGTCGCAGAGCACCTAGCCGTCGCGGATGCTCCAGCCCACGCGGAGGACGGTCCGCACGGGGGAGTGCCCCCAGGCACTCCTCCGGGTCGACTTCCTCGCCCGCTCCGCTCTGGCGGCGACAGCGATGCAGTGCCGCCGTCCCTGGTGATGCAGTGCCAGGGGACCAGCTCGGCCGGCAGCGTTCCGCCGTATGGCTGTGACGTTGATTCAATTGCGGACGTCGTGCTTCAGGTCACTGGCCACCGCAGGTCAGGTCCTTCGCGGGCAGTCGGCCCGTGGTCAGGTACCGCGTGACGCCGGCGTCCGCGCAGGACGGACCGGCCACCACCACACTGTGGCCCTCACCGCCGGCCACGGTGACCATGCGCGCACCGTGCAGCGCCCGCCGCATGCCCTGCGCCATGGGCAGCGTCGCCTGCGGATCCCACTGGTTCTGCACGATCAGCGCGTTGACGTCGTTGCTCACCACGGTGGCCGGTTCCCTTGCCGCCGACTTCCAGAACGCGCACGGCTGAATGGTGGCCCCCAGGTCTCCGGCCAGCGGGTACGTGGCCCGGTCCCGGATCACGTCCCGGCGGTACTGCTCGGGGTTGCGCGGCCAGTTGCGGGTGTCGCCGCAGAAGGTGGCCCAGGTGACGGCGGACTGGTTGTCGGCAGGAACGTCCGCGCCGAACGCCCCCGCGTCGGCGGACCGGACCGGGGCGGAGCCGGGGACAGCCGGTTCGGCCGACGCTGCCGTCACCGCCGACGCGGTCGGCGTGGCCGGCGCGGGCGGTCCGCCCGTGGCCGAAGCCTTCAGCGCGACGATCCACGGGGTGACGGTCTTGACGCCGACGAACGCACCGTACTGGGAACGGATGGCGCCGCCGCTGAGCGCCCCGCCGTTCGTCGGGACGGGGGTGCGGTCGGCGCGGGCGATGAGCTGCCAGTACGTCTTCCGGACCTTCGCCGGAGTCGGACCCAGACCGTAGGTGGCGTTGCGGGCGGCGGCCCACTCGGTCCAGCGGGTGAAGGCGAGTTCGGCCCCCGCCGACCACCCCCGGAACGTCCCTCTCCACGCGAGCGCCGGGTCGAGGGCGCTGTCGAGCACGAACCGGTCCGAGCGCCGGGGGAACATCTGCGTGTAGACGGCGCCCAGGTAGGTGCCGTACGAGTACCCGAAGTAGGAGATCTTCTTCTCCCCCAGTGCCGCCCGGACGACGTCCATGTCCCGTGCCGTGTTGCGGGTGGTGAGGTGCGGCAGCATGTCGCCCACCTTGGCCCGGCACTTGTCGGCCACCGTCCGGGCCAGGGCCACGTCCTTCGCGAACGTCCGTGCGGTGTAGGGGTGTTGGACGGCCTGTTCGTCGGCCGTCAGACCGCAGCTGATCGGCGCGCTCTGCCCGACCCCGCGCGGGTCGAAGCCGACCAGGTCGAACCGCTCTCGTACCTCCGTCGACAGCAGCGGCTCCATCTCCACGGGCATGGTCAGCCCCGGCACACCCGGCCCCCCGGGATTCATCAGCAGCACGCCGTGCCGCTCCTTCGCACCGCTCGCCTTTACCGCGATACCGCGAGGTCGATCTTCCGGCCCCCAGGGTCGCCGTGGTCCAGCGGCACCTTGACCTTCGCGCACTCGAACGTCGTCGGACGGCCCGGATCGCAACGCTCCCAACGGAGTTCCTGCTGGGCGTACTGCTGGAGCGGATTCTCCGCCGCGAACGCCGTCATGGGGGTGAGCGCCGCCATCACCGTCGTCACCGTGCCGACCGTGAGTACGGAAATCGTTCGGGCGCCTCGTAGAGCCATGCCAGTCCTTTGTGCGGAATCAGTGTCGCGAATTGCCTCCAGTCTCTGTCGCGCCCCACTCGTACCTCGTACGACGCAGGGATGGACTCATGATCCAACTAGTGGTGTAGGACGGCACTCCGGCGTCCTGCTGGAGGCCTGCTCCGTGTCGTTCATCCATCAGGGTGGGCGGCCGATCGGCCGTCTGCCGACAGTCGTGCCGTCGACACCCCGACCCGCAGCGCTGTGTCGGCACG
>NZ_JBSGZD010000208.1:0-14074 GCF_053610825.1 Streptomyces sp. NPDC054863
GACGCGGCCCACCGGCCCGCACCGGTGCGGGTGCCGGAGCACGGGGGCGGGGCTCCGCGTGGGGGGCCGCCCCCTTGCCCACCCGTCCCGCCCCCGGGGGGCGGCCCCGCTGCCCAAGGAGGCTGGGAGTCGGGGGCGGAGGGGCGGCCCCGCTGCCCAAGGAGGCTGACGGTCGGGGGGGGGGAGGGCTCGGGGGGAGGGTGAAGGGTGAAGGGGCGAGGCGGCGGCCCCGCTGCTCAAGGAGGCTGGGGCGGCGGCAGAGCGGCGCGCCCAAAGGCCAGGGGCTGGGCCGGGATGGGATGGGCCGGGCCGGGCCGGGCCGGGCCGGGCCGGGGCAGCCTGTGCCCAGGGGGGCCAGGGGGCGCAGCTTCGAGACCGGAGGCCAGGGGGGCGCGGCTCGGGGCCGGGCCCGTCAGCCGACCCGGCGCAGCCTCCGCCGCTGCGACCTCACCCGCACCACCACCGGCAACCCCCGCGCACGTACCGAATCGCGGGCCCTGGCCACCCCCACCGCCGCCAGTTCCGCCACCGTCGCCGCCGGGGTGGCGGTCGGCCCGAGCAGGAGGCCGATCCGTGCCCGGGGCGCGTCCTGACGGCCCATCAGGGAGACGTCGGCCCGTGCGACCCCCTCCATCGCCTCCGCCTCCTCCCGGAGGACCCGCTCCCACGCCGCTCCCCGCAACAGCACCCGCCCCGCCCCGTCCTCGTCGGTGACCCGGACCACTCCCAGCCGCTTCCTCCGCAGCTGTGCCACCAGCCACCCCAGCGACAGCAGCACGCACACCACCAGCGCCGCCACGACCACGGGCCACCACCAGCCCTCATCCCTCCACCGGGTCCGGTCCGCCGCGCTCAGCAGCACGTCGTCGCGGCCCGCGAAGGGCCACCAGGACGGGACCTTGACGCCGAGCCCCGCCGTCAGGGCCGCACCGCCCACTCCCACCAAGATCAGCCCCAGTGCTCCCAGGAGCACCCTGTTCACCGGATTCCGCATGGGCCGTTCACCCCTTCCCGCCCTCCGCGCGTTCCACCCGCACCGTGAGGCCCGGCTCGCGGGTCAGTCCCAGTTCGTCGATGCCGAGCCGCATCGCCTCCCCCAAGTCCTCCCGTACGTCCGCCAGTTCGCGGAAGTGCGAGACGGCCCGTACGGTGACCCGGCCTCGTCCCACCCGTACCCGCGCCCCCTGCACCCCCGGCACCTCCATCGCCCGGTCGCGGAGCACGAGCGCCGCCGCACTCCGTTCGAGCCCGGCCCGCACCTCCCCGTCCCCGGCGCCCTCCTGCGGCGTGGAATCCTGCGTGGGGTCCCGCATGGGCAGCAGGGACCGCAGCCCCGGCGTCACCGCGAGCACCACCAGCCACAGGCCGAGCGCGACCACCAGGCCCGCGCCGACCTGTATCCACACCTGGTCCAGCGGACGCTCCGCCAGGGCCGTCGCGAGCTCGCGGCGCCAGCGCATGCCGGGGCGCCCGGACCGTACCGCCAGTACGTCGTACAGCAGCAGTCCCGCCGCGCCGAGCAGCACCGTGGCCGCCACCCCGGCCGGGATCCGCCGCGCGGACCAGAACCGTCTCCGGGGCGCGGGGCCGCGCCGCCCGGCCGGGCTCCGTCCCGCCTCCAGCGTGGGCACCTGCTCGCTCACCGCGTCCTCCCGCTCTCCGGGTCCACCCGGTGCAGCCGCTCGACCAGCACCGTCACCTCCGGCACCGCCATGCCCGCCAACTCGCCCACCCGGTCGGTGACTTGGCGGCGCACCAAGGCGCACTGACCACCGATGTCGGACGGGTAGCCGAGCTCAAGCCCGATCCGCACCCGGGCCGCCGCACCGTGCACGGTCACCTCGGCGTGCGGGGCGCTGCCGCCCTCCGGCAGTACGCCGAGCGCTTCCCGCGCCGCCCGCGCGGCGATCTTCGCGACGACCCGGTCCGCGATCCGGGTGGCGCCCCGCTCGGCGGCGGGGACCACCGCCCGGCTCACCGGGGCGACCGAAGTCACCGCGGCCGGGTCCGGGGCCGGTCGTCACGGTCCCGGTCGCCGCGGCCCCGCGGGCGGAGGAGCTCGCCGGGGTCCAGGTCGCCGTCGAGGTACCGGCCGACCACGAAGCCGATCAGTCCCAGCGCCGCGACGACCACGAACGCTCCGAACCCGCCGAAGTACCCGGCGAATCCGAGCGCGATGCCGACCGCCAGGCCGACCACAGACAGACTCATCGAACCGCCCTCACTCTCGTGTTCCGTCGCCGCGCAGCCGACCGCACCGGAGCCGCTGCCCCGGTCACTGGAGCCGCTGCTCCGGCTCGTCGTCTTCCTCGTCGGGCAGCTTCACGTCGCCGACCGCGATGTTGACCTCGACGACTTCGAGACCCGTCATCCGCTCGACCGCCGAGATCACGTTCTCCCGCACCGCCTTGGCGACGTCGGCGATCGAGACGCCGTACTCGACCACGATGTCCAGGTCGAGTGCCGTCTGCACCTCGCCGACCTCGGCCTTCACGCCACGGCTCACGGACTTGGTGCTGCCGCCCGGCACCCGGTCACGGACCGCGCCGAAGGTACGGGAGAAGCCGCCTCCCATCGCGTGGACGCCGACCACGTCGCGGGCGGCGAGCCCGGCGATCTTCTCGACGACGCCGTCGGCGATGGTGGTGCGTCCACGGGTCGCCGGGGCGCCGCCGCCGCGCTGCGGGGTGCTTGCCCCGGGTGCGGCACCCGCCTCCGTGCGTGGCAGTTCCTTCTCCTGGCCACTGGGCCGCATGCTGCGCTGTCGTTCGGTGTCAGCCATCGCCGTTCGTCCCTTTCCGAGGGGTACGCGGTACTGGACTCCGTTGCCACATTAAGTCCGGTTCCCCGATGTCGCGCCGTGGATGCGGCAGGCTGAACCCATGTCATCCACAGCACCCTCAGGCGCCGACGGCGGCTGGACGCAGGCGGTACGGCAGCGGCTGGGCCTGGGCAGACTGCTGCCCCTCGGCACCCGGGCGAACGGCTGCTGGCTCGCGGAACGCGCGGCGGAAGCCGTACTGCGCCGCGCCGGTGAGGACCTCGCGGGGGTGCGCCTCGGTGCGCTCCGGGTGGGTCCCGCCGGCCCGGACGGGGTACGGGAACCTCCCGCCGTACCGCCTCCTCCGGGCGCGCTGCCGCCCGGACCGCTGCGCATCGAGGCGGAGTTCGAGGCCTCGCCCCTGGAACCGATTCCGTACGCGGCGGACCGGCTGCGGTCGGCCTTGTTCACGGCCGCCGAGCACCATCTCGGGCTGGCCGTGACCGAGGTGGACCTTCGGGTCACGGGGCTGCTGGGCGAGGCACCGGACGACGCCACGGAGAGGGACGGCGCGGAAAGGCCGGACCCCGCTGGGCCACCCGGGCGACAGCCGGACGACCCGCACGAGAGCGAAGGAAGTCCCGAGGACGGCGGAAGTCCCGAGGACGACAGGAGCCCCGGGGCCGACAGCAGTACCGGGGACCTCGCCGCCCGCGCCGCCGCTGCCGTCCCCGGCGTGGCCCGCCCGACCTGCGTGCTCGGCGCCCGGTCGGGCCACGACACGAAGGTCCCCGGCCACCACGTCCTCATGGAGGTGGCGGTGACCGGGGAACGCCGGGTGCGTGAGGTGGCCCTGGCGGTCCGCACCGCGGTCGCGAACGCGCTGCCGGGCCACCCGTCGGTGGCCGTGCTCGTCACCGACGTGGCGTACGGAACGTACGAGAAGTGACGCAGCAGGGGCGGACGATCAGTCGGAGAGCCCCGCGAGGTCCCGCAGCCTGCGCCCCTGCGCCGCACGCTCCGCACTGCGCTGCTGCTCGTACGTACGGTCCGACGCGCCCTGCAGCAGCGCCTTCGTCTCGATGACGGCGTCGCGCGGGGCGGCCAGGAGGGCGGCGGCCAAGTCCCGCACCGCGCCGTCGAGTTCGTCGTTCGGCACGACGAGGTTGGCGAGGCCGGTGCGCTCGGCCTCCGCCGCGTGGACGAACCGGCCGGTGGCGCAGATCTCCAGCGCGCGGGCGTACCCGACGAGGCCGGTCAGCGGGTGCGTACCGGTGAGGTCGGGCACCAGGCCCAGGCTGGTCTCGCGCATGGCGAACTGCACGTCCTCGGCGACGACCCGCAGGTCACAGGCGAGGGCGAGCTGGAATCCGGCACCGATCGCATGGCCCTGGACCGCGGCGATGCTGATGATGTCGGCCCGCCGCCACCAGGTGAAAGCCTCCTGGTACGCGGCGATTTCCGCGTCGAGGTCCGCATCGGAACCACGCGCGAGATCGAGGAAGGACGGCTCACCGTCGAAGCCTTCCGGGGTGAACGCCTGCCGGTCGAGGCCCGCGGAGAAGGATTTGCCCTCTCCGCGCAGCACGACCACCCGGACGGATCCGGGCAATGCCTTCCCGGCCTCCGTCAACGCCCGCCACAGAGCGGGAGATTGGGCGTTGCGCTTGGCCGGGTTGGCCAGGGTCACCGTGGCTACGGCGTCCTCGACGGTGAGTTGCACGCCGTCTTTGTCGAGTACGGGGTCGAGCGAAGCCATGGGGTGCCTCCGGGGTCGGATACGGTGCCGTCACCAGTTAAGTGACTGCACAGTAACCACCCGGCGAACCGTGTCCACGACCGACCCCGCACCGACCCCGTAAACGCACCGGTGGGTACGCGTACAGGTACAGCCGGGTAGAGCCAGGTACAGCTGGAAGCGTGACTGTCAGGCCGAGGCCTTCTTGCCGCGCGTAGCTCCGCCGCGTCCCCGCAGCGTCACTCCGGACTCACTCAGCATCCGGTGGACGAATCCGTAGGAGCGGCCGGTTTCTTCGGCCAACGCCCGGATGCTCGCACCGGAGTCGTACTTCTTCTTCAGGTCTGCCGCGAGCTTGTCGCGCGCGGCGCCGGTTACCCGGCTGCCCTTCTTCAGAGTCTCGGCCACCCGTGCCTCCTCAAGGAAGTGCGCTCTGGACTTCTCATGATCACCCCTTCCCGCGTTCCTGGCCACCCATTCGGCAAGGTCCGTACAACAAGGTTCGCCGCGGAGGAAGTGACAGCCGATGCCGGAATTCTGAATTCCGCGTGTCTTTCGCCATACCGGAATCCGGGCACCGCGAGGAACCACCAGGTCAGCGCCGTAAAACGATCAGTGAACGCCAAAGGCCCGCCTCATGACAGGGCGGGCCTCCGTGCGGGGTGTGACGCGCCGGGGTACGAGAGGCACTCACTCAGATGAAGGATCACGCATAGGCCGAATGATCCAGTCGAAGTGGATCAGTCCGGAGCCGCCGGCCGGGCCGACTGCCTGGTCCTTTGCCTCCGGGATATGCCAGCGCCACGGCACGGCGCAGGCTTACGCCAGCGCCACGAGGTCCGCGTAGTCCGGGCCCCACAGGTCCTCGACGCCGTCGGGGAGCAGGATGATCCGCTCGGGCTCCAGCGCGTGGACGGCGCCCTCGTCGTGCGTGACGAGGATGACGGCGCCCTTGTACGTGCGGAGGGCGCCGAGGATCTCCTCGCGGCTGGCCGGGTCGAGGTTGTTGGTGGGCTCGTCGAGGAGCAGGACGTTGGCGGACGAGACGACCAGGGTGGCGAGCGCCAGGCGGGTCTTCTCACCGCCGGAGAGGACGCCGGCCGGCTTGTCGACGTCGTCGCCGGAGAAGAGGAACGAGCCGAGCGTCTTGCGCACCTCGACCAGGTCCAGGTCGGGGGCGGAGGAGCGCATGTTCTCCAGGACCGTGCGGTCCGGGTCGAGCGTCTCGTGCTCCTGGGCGTAGTAGCCCATCTTCAGGCCGTGGCCCTCGATGACCTTTCCGGTGTCGGGCTTCTCGGTCCCTGCCAGCAGCCTCAAGAGGGTCGTCTTGCCCGCACCGTTGAGGCCGAGGATGACGACGCGGGAGCCCTTGTCGACGGCCAGGTCGACATCGGTGAAGATCTCCAGCGAGCCGTACGACTTGGAGAGACCCTCCGCCATCAGCGGGGTCTTGCCGCAGGGCGCGGGGTCCGGGAAGCGCAGCTTGGCGACCTTGTCGGAGACGCGGACCGCCTCCAGGCCCGCCAGCAGGCGGTCGGCGCGCTTGGCCATGTTCTGGGCGGCGACCGTCTTGGTGGCCTTGGCGCGCATCTTGTCGGCCTGCGAGTGGAGGACCTTGGCCGTCTTCTCGGCGTTCTGCCGCTCGCGCTTGCGGCGCTTCTCGTCGGCCTCGCGCTGCTGCTGGTAGAGCTTCCAGCCCATGTTGTAGACGTCGATCTGGGTGCGGTTGGCGTCCAGGTAGAAGACCTTGTTGACGACCGTCTCGACGAGCTCGACATCGTGGGAGATCACGATGAAGCCGCCGCGGTAGGACTTGAGGTATTCCCGCAGCCAGACGATGGAGTCGGCGTCCAGGTGGTTGGTGGGCTCGTCGAGGAGCAGGGTGTCGGCGTCCGAGAAGAGGATGCGGGCCAGCTCGACGCGGCGGCGCTGACCGCCGGAGAGGGTGTGCAGGGGCTGGCCGAGCACCCTGTCGGGCAGGCTGAGCGCGGCGGCGATGGTGGCGGCCTCGGCCTCGGCGGCATATCCGCCCTTGGTGAGGAACTCCGTCTCCAGGCGCTCGTACTTCCTCATCGCCTTCTCGCGGGTGGCGCCCTGTCCGCTGGACATGCGCTCCTCGTTCTCGCGCATCTTGCGCAGTACCTCGTCGAGGCCGCGGGCGGAGAGGATGCGGTTCTTGGCGAGGATGTCGAGGTCGCCGGTGCGGGGGTCCTGCGGGAGGTAGCCGACCTCGCCGGAGCGGCTGATGGTGCCGCCCGCCGGGGTGCCTTCGCCTGCGAGGCACTTGGTGAGGGTGGTCTTGCCCGCGCCGTTGCGGCCGACGAGGCCGATGCGGTCGCCCTTGGCGATGCGGAAGGACGCGTTCTCGATGAGGATGCGGGCGCCGGCGCGCAGCTCGATGCCGGAGGCGGTGATCACGGAAAAACTCCTGTGCGGGTTGGACGGCGGAAGTTTTGACGGGCGGGGAGGTTTACTTCTTCAACGCCGCTTAATGCGCAAGGAGAGGTCCCATACGGCCCAGTCTAACGGTCGCCCGCAACCTCTTTTCGGGGCCCGGCTCCCCCGGGCCCGTGGCCGTTGCCGAGCGGTGTGCGGTCGGGCGTGACGCGGCCGAGGGCGTCGACGGGAACGACCTGGTCGGTCCAGGCGGCCGGCTCGGGGCAGGGCTGCGCGACGAGGAGCGTGCGCCCGGTGCGTACGACACGGTCGGCGGCGAAGGCGCAGCCGGACCTCGCGGGCAGCACCCAGCGGAGGTCGCCGTCGGCGGTGCGGTACGCGGCGACGTGGTGCGGACTGATGACGGCGAGCATCTCGGCCGCCGGGTCGAGTGGCCGCAGGACGCCGGCGGCGCGGCCGTCGAAGTCGGGGATGGCCCGGTGCCAGCGGACCGCGCGGCCGTCGGCGCGGACGGTGTCGGTGACCAGGCCGTCGCTCCAGAGCGTGAAGGCGTGGCCGGGGGCCGGGTGCACGACGAGGGGGTGGTGCCCCGTGCGGGCGTACGTCCAGCGGTGGCGTCCGGTGGCCCTGTCGTACGCCTCGACGGCCTGCTCGCGGATCCGGAGTGGGGGATCGGCCGCGCGCTGCCGGGCCCGGGCGGGGCCGGTCGCCGGGTCCGGTGCCTGGACGGTGAGGCGGTCGCCGTAGGGGGCGGGACGGGCCTGGTGCGCCGCGGTGAGGAGGGGGACGGCGAGGGCTGCCGCGAGGACCGGGAGCAGGAGCCTGGCGGGCGGGCGAGGACGGGCGGGGCGGCGGGCGGCCGGGACGGTCATCGGTACGGGTTCCCCCTTGTGCTGCCGCCGCCCCAGGGGCGGGGCGGGCCGGGCTCAGAACGTATCGGCGCGGAAGCGGGCGCGGGGCCGGGTCCGGGCGACACGGCGGGTGGTGCGCGGCTGTCCCCCGTTCGGCGGTGACCCCGTAGCACTGGAAAGAGGGGCACAAGGGGATGAATGGGCTGATACTCGGCGCAGGGCGACGGACCGCCGTCGCCCGGCCGGCATCGGCCTCGCCTTCACCGGCGGGGCGGTCGGCCGAGGCAGCGGAAAGCAGAGGGTGGTGCGGCCCCGTGCAGTTCGACGACGACGCCAATCTGGACAGCTCGGAGGTCCGGGACGTGCGCGGGAGCCGCATTCCCGGCGGAAAGGCCACGATCGGCGGAGGCATCGTCGGCTTCATCGCACTGGTGATGGGGGTGTTGTTCGGGGTGGGCCCCGAGCAGCTGGGGCTCTCCTCGGGCGAGGAGGAGCCCGCGACGTCCGCCTCCTCGCAGGCGCAGGTGCAGCAGAACTGCAGGACGGGGCGGGACGCGAACACCAAGGACGACTGCCGCATCCTCGGCGTGGTCAACAGCGTGCAGGACTTCTGGCGGCAGGAGTTCGCACGGCGGGGCGCGGCGTACGGGAACGCGCGGACGGTCTTCTTCACCGACCGGGTCTCCACGGCGTGCGGTGCGGCGACCTCGGCGGTCGGCCCCTTCTACTGCCCCGGTGACAAGCAGGTCTATCTGGACCTGGGGTTCTTCGACGAGCTGCGGACGAAGTTCGGCTCCAGCGGCGGGCCCTTCGCGCAGGCGTACGTGGTGGCGCACGAGTACGGGCACCACATCCAGAACCGGATGGGCACCCTGGCCCGCTCGCAGGACGGCCGGCAGGGCGCGAACAGCAACGCGGTGCGCGTGGAGCTCCAGGCCGACTGCTACGCCGGGGTCTGGGCGCGGCACGCGACGCGCACGCCGGACGAGAAGACCGGGAAGCCGCTGATCACGCAGCTCACGGAGGCTGACATCCGGGACGGGCTCGACGCGGCGGCCGCGGTCGGCGACGACCGCATCCAGGAGAAGTTCCAGGGGCGGGTGACGCCGGAGAGCTGGACGCACGGGTCGGCGGCGCAGCGCCAGCAGTGGTTCTACAACGGCTTCAAGTCGGGCGACATGGCGCAGTGCAACACCTTCCGCTGAGCTGTGATCATTTGAGCCCTTGAGCCCCGCTTGGCGGCATTCGCGCTGGTCGGAGCCAATTGTCAGACCCCCCTGCAAGACTGTGTCATGGGTCACAGAATGCGGCCCGATCGGATCGAGGGGTGAGCGACATGACAGAGGCAACGACCGGCGTACCGAGCGTGTACCCGACCCTGCTCTACCGGGACGCGAAGGCCGCCATCGTCATGCTGACCGAGGCCTTCGGCTTCACGAAGGGCGCGGTGTACGAGGGCGAGGGCGGGACCGTCGAGCACGCGGAGCTGAGCCACGGCAACGGCGCGGTGATGCTGAGCAGCAAGGGCCGGGACGGCCAGTTCGACAAGGTGATGGCGGACGCGGGCCCGACGAGCGTCTACGTCGTCGTGCGGGACCCGGACGCCCACCACGAGCACGCCGTGGAGTACGGAGCGGCGCTCGGGGTGAAGATCCTGATGCCGCCCACGGACCAGGACTACGGCTCCCGCGACTACATGGCCCAGGACGCCGAGGGCAACGTCTGGTGCTTCGGCACGTACGTACCGGGGTCCCACAGCTGAGCCCCCGGCGCGCGTGACGTGGGTCGCGCCGCCGCGTCCGCCCGGGGTCCGTCCCGGGCCCGCCCGGGGCCCGTATGCCCGAGCCCGTCCGCCCGCCCGGGTCCGTCCGCCGAGCCCGGCCGCCCGCGGACAGGTCCTAGACCCCGCCGGTGTGCACCTGGAACGCCGCGCGGCGCACGGCCTTCGCGAGGGCCGGGTCGGGGTGGGCCGCGGCGAGCGCGACCAGGACCTGCACGGTGCGCGGGTGGCCCACGGCCCGGACCTCGTCGAGCAGGGCGGCGACCGTGCCCTGGACCGCCGATTCGAGGTGGCGGACCAGCAGCTCGCTCTCGCCGTGGTCGGCGACGGCCGCGGCGGTGTCCACCCAGAGCCAGGTGGACTCCTCGCGGGTGAGCAGGTCGTGGGCGTCCTCGGGGTCGGTGCCCTCGTGCTCGGCGAGCCAGAGCAGGGCGTACGGGCGCAGGGCGAGCTCGTCGGCGGCGGCGCGTACCTCGGCCTCGGCGGGGGCGCCGACCACACGCAGCGCCTCGAAGGCGAGGCCCCGGAGCAGGGCGTCCTCGCCGCGGGCCACTTCGAGGAGTTCGAGGACGGCGGTGCCGACGGTCCGGGCGGCCAGCCAGGCGCGGTACTCGGCGCGGGCCGGGCCCGGGGTGAGGCGGGCGCAGCCGCTGAGCATGGCGTCGGCGGACTGCTCGATGTTCCCGGCGGGGCTCTGCGCGGCGACGCAGATCTGCTCCAGCTTGACCCAGACCGCCCAGCTGCCGAGGGGGGTCAGGGTGGCCTGGCCCTCGCCGAGGGTCAGCGCGCCGACGGAGGCGAGGCCCGCGAGGACCCAGTCGAGGAGGGAGGAGAGGGGTACGGGGGCGGTGTGCGAGTGCGGCGCGGTCTGCGCGGGGATGCCGTGCAGGTTGGGCGGTACCTCGCAGCGCTCCTCGTGCAGTTCGGCGACACGCTGTTCCAGCAGGTCGAGCAGGGCCGGTACGAGGACGGGGCCCGCCGAGAGCTGAAGGAGGGAGAGCACCTGGGGGACGGACTCCACGACCTCCGCCACGGTGACCGGGGCGATGCCCTCGGGTGCGGGGTGGACGAGCGACCAGGCGTCGAAGAGGGCGACCCAGCCGCGCAGCACCGCGGCGTCGTCGCGGTCCCAGGCGCGCAGCCGCCAGCCGGGGCGGGCGTTGGCGCCGTGGATCTCGACGAGTCCGGCGAGGCGGGCGCGGTCCCAGCCCGCGCGGACCTGAGCCCGGGTCAGGCGCAGTGCTTCGGTGGCGCGTTCGGTGGACGCGTCGGAGAGCGTGCCTGCCTGGCCGGGCCGGGGGGCGGCGCCGCGGGCGCGCTCGGTGTCGGCCCAGCGGGCGATCCGGGCGGCGTCGGCGAGCACCTCCCTGGCGTGACGGGCCAGTTCTGCCTGGGCGGGAGTCCCCTCGGGGGGACGCGGGGCCGGGCGGGTACGCCGGTTCGTCACGGCCCGTCGGGCTGTGGCGAGGGGTCGCGGGCGGACAAGTCGGAGCCTGGAGTCGCGCGGTGTACGGGACGTCACGTGGAGCAGTGTCTCCGCTGACTGCCCGAAAGCCCAAACGGAATGCCGCGCGCCGCCCCCGGAGGGCGTCGGTTTCTGCTACGTGAGCCGCTTCGGGCCCAACGGGGGCCCGGCGCCCGGGCTACATCAACGGGGTGAGGAACCGGCGGAGGGCTTCCTCGTAGGCGGCCGGGTCGGCGTTCCACATCGCCGCGTGCGACGCCTCCGGCACGGTGTGCAGGGTGACCAGGTCCGGGCGGGCGGCGGCCAGCGCACGGGAGGGGCCCCACGGGGCGACCGTGTCGCCGGGCCCGTGGAAGATCAGCGCCGGGACGCGCAGCCCGTCCGGGGCGGCGGCCTCCCGGAGCCGGTCGCCGTGCGGTCCCGTGCTGCCCTGCGCGGCCCGTACCGCGAGCGGCAGCAGCGCGGCCGGGGTGCGCCGGGCGGCGGCCAGGGCGCGGACGGTCGCCTCCCGGTCGAGCACCGGGGAGTCGAGGACGAGTCCGCGGACGACGTGGCGGACCGCGGAGGAGGAGGCGGCGTGCACGGCCATCGCGGCTCCGGTGGACCAGCCGTACAGGATGATCCGCTCGGCGCCCCGGCGCACGGCGTGCCGGATCGCGGCGTCCAGGTCGCGCCACTCCGAGTCGCCGAGGTGGCCGAGGCCGTCCGGAGAGCGGGGCGCGCCGAGGTCGCCGCGGTAGCCGAGGTCGAGTACCGGCAGGCGGTAGCGGTGCAGGAGGCCCATGACGTTCAGCGGGTGCTCGCGGGTGGTGCCCAGGCCGTGCACCGTGATCACCCAGGTGGTGCGGGAGCCGGGCACGAACCAGGCGGGCAGCGCCCCGAGCTCGCCCATGATCTCGACGTGCTCGAAGTCGAGGCCGAGCGCGCTGCCCGGGTCGCCGGTGTGGACCTGTGGGGTCAGCCGTACCTTCGCGCCGGGTTCCAGGGTGCCGCGGGTGACCCGTTCCAGGCGGCGGACGACCGTGTGCGCCTCGTGCGGCGCGGCGTCCAGGACGGTGCCGACGACGGCGTGCACGCCCTCACCCCGGGGGCCCTCGCCCTCCAGCCCGTACGTACCGGGCCTGAGCGTGGCGAGGCCGCGGGTCAGGGTGACCTGTCCGGGCGCCGTGGCGTGCACGGTGACGCGGGGGTCGCTGGGCAGAGGCCGGCCGGGCGATGCCTTGAGCGCGGCGTCGCCCGCGTACCGGGCGGCCACGACCACAGCCGCGCCGAGGCCGAGCAGAGTGGTGACGGCCGCTGCCGTCGCTTTAGCCGGGTGCACCGCTTCAGTGTCCGCACAGCGGGCCGCGACTGCCAGTGGGCGGGGGCCGCCGGTGGACGACGGCAGGGGGAACCTGCGGTTCAGCCCTGCTGTCCGTAGCCCCGCAGTTGCTGCCCCGCGGCGTCGAGCTGGGCGTCGGAGAGCAGGGTCGGCGAGCGGCCGGGGACGGAGGAGGCGGTGAGCCACAGGCGGCACATCCACTCCAGCTGCGCCGTGCGGTCGTAGGCCTGGTCGAGGGAGTCGCCGTAGGTGAGGGTGCCGTGGTTGCGGAGGAGACATCCGGTGCGCTCGCGCAGCGCGCGCAGCACGTTCTCCGCCAATTCCTCGGTCCCGTACGTCGCATAGGGCGCGGTGCGTATCTGCCCTCCCATGGCCGCGGCCATGTAGTGCACCAGCGGCAGCCGGTCGACGAGGGTGGAGACGGCGGTGGCGTGCACGGCGTGGGTGTGCACGATCGCACGGGCACAGGTGTTGCGGTAGACGGCGAGGTGCATCGGGAGTTCGCTGGTGGGGGCGAGGCCGCCGAGGATCTGGTGGCCGTCGAGGTCGACGCCGACCGCGTCGCCGGGGCGCAGCCGGTCGTACGGGACGCCGCTCGGGGTGACCAGGACCAGGCCGCCCACCCGCACGGAGACGTTGCCCGACGTGCCGACGACCAGCCCGTCCGCGACCGACCGGCGGGCGGTGTCCACCAGGTCCCGCCAGGCCCGCCCGATCGCGTCCGCCGACTGTGTCTCTTCCGTCTGTTCCGTCGCCATGTGCCGCATCCTGCCAGCCCGCGGCGGCGCACTGTAGCCCGGAGGCGGGGGCTCCGTAAGTCCCACCGGTCCCCTTCACCCCTCCCCTGCCGGGAATGGCCGGAGATCGACCGAGATTTGTGGATCTTCCAGTAGCCTCTGCCCTGATTTGTCATGCACGTTGCCATTCCGGGGGGAACCATGGCCCGTGATCACAAACCGTCCCGTCGTCGCGCCCGCCGGCGCGCCCTGTCACTGTCCGCCGCGGCCGGCGTCACCGCCACGCTGACCCTGGGGACCACGGTCCTGCTGGGCGGTCCGCACGCGGTGGCCGCGGCCACACCGCGCGGGCACGACGTCTCCGGCCACCAGAAGAACGTGGACTGGAGGAAGGCGGAGAAGGAGGGCGCGACGTTCGTCTACGTCAAGGCCACCGAGTCCCACACCTACCGCAATCCCTACTTCTCCCAGCAGTACAACGGTTCGCGCCGGGTCGGCATCAAGCGCGGCGCCTATCACTTCGCACTGCCGCACCAGTCGTCCGGCAGGACCCAGGCTGCCTACTTCGTACGCAACGGCGGGGGCTGGCGGGGCGACGGCCGGACGCTGCCGCCCGCCGTCGACCTGGAGAACAACCCGTACAAGAAGACCAACAAGAGGAACAAGTGCTACGGGCTGAGTCCGGGTCGGATGGTGGCGTGGATCAGGTCCTTCAGCGACGAGGTGCGGCGCAGGACCGGCCGCCGTCCGGTCATCTACACGACCACGCTCTGGTGGAACGAGTGCACCGGGAAGAGCCGGGCGTTCGGTGGGAACCACGCGCTGTGGCTGGCCCGCTACCACTCCTCGCCCGGTCCGCTGCCGGCCGGCTGGTCGTACTGGACGTTCTGGCAGTTCAACAACGGCCGGGGCGCACTTCCGGGTGACCAGAATCTCTTCAACGGGTCCCACGGCCGGTTGAGCGCGTTCACGCGTCGTTGACGCCCTTGCGGGAGCCCGCCCGCGCCGCCGTTCCGGTGAAAAC
>NZ_JBSGZD010000209.1:0-13974 GCF_053610825.1 Streptomyces sp. NPDC054863
GTGTGCGGGCGGGGCGCCCTGCGCCTACCGTGCCGCTTCGACCATTTCCAGGGCCCCGGCCAGGCTGTGCGGTCGGCAGACGCCCGCGGCCGGGGCCGTACGTGCCCAGCCGGGGCCCGCGGCGAGCACGACCGGCCGGGTGCGGGCACCGCGGATGCCGCCGACCGTGGAACGGACCAGGACGAGGAGGGACGGGTCGGCGGTGGGGCGGGTCTGGGACCACAGCACGACGGCGCGCGGGCCGGTGCGGCGCACCGCCTCGGAGAGGGCGCTGCGGGGCACGGCGGCGCCGAACATCCGCACCGGCAGCCCCCGTTCGGACAGGGCGGCGGCCAGCGCCTCCAGGGCGAGGGTGTGCAGCTCCCCCGGCGCGCACGCCAGCAGTACGGGCTGTGCGTCGTCTCCTGGATCCTTGGCGGGGGCACCGCGGCGCAGGGCGGTGGAGATGTGCCAGGAGAGCAGGTGCTCGGCCTCCACGTACTTCTCGCCCGCGCTGTCTCCGGACGAGGCCCAGGTACGGCCGATGGCGCGCAGCGCCGGGGCCATCGCCCCGTGCCAGGCGCCGACGAGGCCGTGTTCGTGGACGGTGGTGTGCAGCAGGCGGTCGAGCAGGGGGGAGTCGAGCCGTACGGCGGCGTTGCGCAGGCCTCGTACGGTACGGGTCGGAACCTCGGCGTCCGGGGCTCGTGGGGCGGGCACCGGGGACGGCGGGGCGTGCGGGGGCAGCTGCTCCGATGCCGTACCGCCGGAGTGCGAGCGGGCCAGCCTGGCCGCCTCGGCCGGGGGAACGCCGCGCGCGGTCAGGCCGCACATGCGCTCCAGGAGGGCCACGTCGACGGCGGCCCAGCGGCGGTGCCGGCCGTCGCCGCGGACGGCGGGCCCGATGCCGTAACGGCGGTCCCAGGAGCGCAGGGTGGTCGGCGCGACTCCCAGTCGGCGGGCCACGGCCCCGGTGGTCAGCCCGGCAGCCGCGGCCTGTGTGCGGTGGTCACCGGTGCCGGGCGCACTTCCGGTGCCGGGCATGTCCCTGTCGCCGGGCGCATTGCCGTCCATGGACCGACAATACGACGCACGACCGACGCGAGTTGCCGGGTTTGCCCAACTGCCGGAAAGCTGATTCGGGTAGGACAGCGACCGGGTTCCGCCCTCACGCTGCCTCCACTGCCGGCGTTGTGGAGGCAGCGCCGGCTCGGCGGGCGCAGTGAGCGCATGCAAGCCCGCGCCCGGTCGCGAAGGAGCGTCACGGACGGACGATCGGCCGTCCGTGAGGCCCCGAGAGCCGACCGCCCGGCCCTTCCCGGCATCCCGGGCCGGACGGCACCGGCACCCCGACCGGGCGGCTGTTCCCCAGGCCGCCGTCCGGTCGGACAACATCCCCTCGACCGTGCGCAGGGCGCAGCGGCAGTCGTCCGCGTGGCAAGCCTGCGCCGGTCACCCGTACGACGGCTTGCGGTCGCCGAGCGGGCGGGGCGCGGACAGCATGGCGGTGGCCGCATCCGTCGAATCCGGAGGACCCCATGACCACCGTCCGTGACCTGATGACCCCCGACGTCCGCTCCATTCCTGCGACCGAGACCCTCGACCGGGCCGCCCAGCTGATGCGGGAGCACCACATCGGCGCCCTGCCGGTCACGGGAAGTGACGGCGCCCTGGCCGGCATCGTCACCGACCGCGACATCGTGGTGAAGTGCATTGCCGCAGGTCACGACCCGTCGAAGGCCACCGCGGGCGATCTGGCCGAGGGCACGCCCCTGTCGGTCGACGTGAGCGCCGACTCCGACGAGGCCGTGCGCGTGATGAGCGACGCCCGCATCCGCCGCCTGCTGGTGCTGGACAACGGCGCACCGGTCGGCATGGTCACCGAGGCGGACCTGGCCCGGGCGCTGCCCGCCGATCAGCTGGTGACGTTCGTCAGCGCCGTGTACGCGGGTCGCTGAGCCCTCGGCACGCCCACGGGCGACACATGGCTGTGCCCCGCGCGGGAGGCGGGGCACAGCCATGTGGTGCGTACGGGGCGCGCGGGTCAGGGCAGCGTCGACTCGATCGCCGCGCGCCCTTCCTTCTCCAGCCGCTTGCGCGCCCATTCCAGGTTCCCCGGCGTGAGGTCGCGGCCCGAGGCGAGCACCAGGTCCTCGGGGGTCGCGTCGTCGCTGCCGCCGCTGTGCAGCCGACTGTCGGGGGTCACTTCGGACGGATCCGGTCCCTGCACACTCATGCCGCCTCCTGGGGAGTCCGCGGACACGTCCAGCGCATGTCCGGCTTGTCACGCATTCTTGTGCCCTGCCGCGCGGTCCGCACCTCCGGGATGCGTACGCCTTCCGCGTGGGGCAGCGTGTGGTCATGAGCGACATGACCGACGACACCGGCGACCTGCCCGAGGACGACGGCGTCCTGGACGCCCAGGACACGCTGATCACCGACAACCTCGACTACGACCCCCTCGACGCCGGCATCGATCCCCCGGACCACTGGTCGCCCGCCGAGTCCTTCGGGACGACGGCGGACGAGGCTCGGCGCGGCGAGTCCCTCGATCAGCTGCTCGCCGAGGAGGAACCGGATGCGCCGCAGCCGGCCGGGGACGAGATCGGCGACGAGTACGCGGACGAGCTGGATCTGGATCCGTCGGACGACCTCTGACCCGGACCCGTCGGACGGTCTCTGCCAGGGACCCGTCGGACGGTCTCTGACACAAGTGCCACCCGTGACACCTGTGCCACCCGTGACGCCCGTGGGCCGCCCCCGGCGGGGAGGGCGACCCACGGGCCTGTCGGCGAACCCGTCAGCGCCCGGTGACCGCCACGGAGCAGCGCCCGGTGTCCGCCACGCTGCGGCGCCCGGCGGCCGTCACCGGGCGGTCTCTGCCGGGAGTTCCGCCCGTGCCCGTCGTGCCGCCGCCGTCATGCGCTCCAGCGCCGGGCGCACCTCGTCCCAGCCGCGGGTCTTCAGACCGCAGTCGGGGTTGATCCACAGCCGCTGCGACGGTACGGCGCGCAGCGCGCGGTCGACCAGGTCCGAGACCTCCCGCTCGGCCGGGACGCGCGGCGAGTGGATGTCGTACACGCCGGGGCCGACCTCGCGCGGGTAGCCGACCCGGGCGAGTTCGTCGGCGATCTGCATGTGGGAGCGGGCCGCCTCCAGGCTGATCACGTCGGCGTCGAGGTCGTCGATGGCGGCGATGATCTCACCGAACTCGGCGTAGCACATGTGGGTGTGGATCTGGGTTGCCGCCCGCACCCCGGAGGTGGTGAGCCGGAACGACTCGGTGGCCCATTCCAGGTACGCCGCCCGGTCCGCGGCCCGCAGCGGCAGCGTCTCGCGCAGTGCGGGTTCGTCCACCTGGATGACCGAACTGCCCGCCGCCTCAAGGTCGTTGACCTCGTCGCGCAGGGCGAGCGCGACCTGCCGGGCGGTGTCGCCGAGCGGCTGGTCGTCCCGCACGAACGACCAGGCGAGCATGGTGACGGGCCCGGTGAGCATGCCCTTGACGGGCTTCTCGGTCAGCGACTGGGCGTACGAGGTCCACGCCACGGTCATCGGCGCGGGCCGGGACACGTCGCCCGCCAGGATCGGCGGCCGGACGTAGCGGGTGCCGTAGGACTGGACCCAGCCGTGCCGGGTGGCGAGGTAGCCCGTCAGCTGTTCGGCGAAGTACTGGACCATGTCGTTGCGTTCGGGCTCGCCGTGCACGAGCACGTCGAGGCCGGCCTTCTCCTGGAAGGAGATCACCTCGCGGATCTCGGCGGCGATCCGCTCGTCGTACGCGGCCCCGTCGATCCGTCCGGACCTCAACCGGGCGCGCGCCGTGCGCAGTTCGCGGGTCTGCGGGAAGGAGCCGATGGTGGTCGTCGGCAACTGCGGCAGTCCGAGTGCGGCCTGCTGGAGGACGGCCCTCTCGGGGTACGGGAGGTCGCGGCGGGCGTCGGTGGCGGTGACGGCCGCGGTGCGGGCGCGCACCGCCGGGTCGCGGGTCAGGGCGGAGGCTTCCCGGGAGGCCAAGGCGTCCCGGTTGGCGCCGAGTTGGGGTGCGATGGCGGCGGTGCCCTCGCGCAGGGCGCGGGCCAGGGTGACGACCTCGTCGGTCTTCTGCCGGGCGAACGCCAGCCAGCGGGCGATCTCGGGGTCCACGTCGGGTTCGGCTGCCGCGTCGAGCGGGACGTGCAGCAGGGAGCAGGACGGGGCGACGTCGACCCGGTCGGCGAGGCCGAGGAGGGTGGCGAGGGTGGTGAGCGAACCGGCGAGGTCGTTGATCCACACGTTGCGTCCGTCGACGACGCCTGCGACGAGCCGCTTGCCGGGCAGCCCGCCGACGGCGGCGAGCGCTTCGACGTGGGCGGCGGCGGGCCCGGTGAAGTCCAGCGCCAGCCCTTCCACCGGGCTCTGGGCGAGCACAGGAAGCGCCTCACCGAGCCGGTCGAAGTAGGAGGCGAGCAGGAGCTGCGGCCGGTCGGTGAGCGCACCGAGGTCGCGGTAGACGCGGGCGACGGTGCTCAGGACCGCGGGCGACCGGTCCTGTACGAGGGCGGGTTCGTCGAGCTGCACCCAACTCGCCCCGGCCGCGCGGAGGTCGGCGAGCACCTCCGCGTACACGGGCAGCAGCCGGTCCACGAGCGTGAGCGGTTCGAAGCCGTCGGCGACGCCGGGCGCGGGCTTGGCGAGCAGCAGGAAGGTGACCGGTCCGACGAGCACCGGCCGGGGCTCGGCGAGTCCCAGCGCGAGCGCTTCGCGCAACTGCTCGACGAGCCGCGTCGAGTCGGCGGCGAAGACGGTGTCGGGCCCCAACTCCGGCACCAGGTAGTGGTAGTTGGTGTCGAACCACTTGGTCATTTCGAGCGGCGCGACCTCGGCGGTGCCGCGTGCCATGGCGAAGTAGCCGTCGAGCGGGTCGGCGGCGAAGGCGCTCCGGTGCCGTTCGGGGATCGCGCCGAGGGTGACGGCGGCGTCCAGGACGTGGTCGTACAACGAGAAGTCTCCGACGGGGACTTCGGTGATACCGGCGTCGGCCAGTTGCTGCCAGACGCCGCGGCGCAGGGCGGCGGCGGTGTCGCGGAGCTCGTCGGCGCTGCCGCGTCCGGCCCAGTACGCCTCGGTGGCCTTCTTCAGTTCGCGGTGCGGGCCCTGCCGGGGGTAGCCGTGCACGGTGGCCCGGACGGGCTGCGGGGTGACGGCACCGGGGGCTGCGGGGGTGGCGGTTCGGTCTGCCACGGAACTCTCCTTCGCGAGTCGCGGGGGATCCCGGGCGACGTACGCGAGGAGGAGCCAGGTCGGCGCAGAAACAGCGGAGTCGGGCGTCCGGGGCGCCAAGAGCACCTGGACCCGTACGCACAGGACCCGCCTGCTTCCCACCGGCCCTCCCACGAGGCCGCCGAGATCGCCGTACGCACGGGTGGCGTACGGGCAGTGGCAGGTCTTCGGACTCGCGGACACGCCCGGAATCGCTCCCGGGCACCTACCGGCCGCCGCTTCCCGGACCGCGAGGTACGCGTGCGTACCGGTCCAGTGCGTATGACGGCTTTCGTTCCCACTCACCGCTGCGGGGCAGTCCCGGATTCCCACCGGGTTCCCTCTTGCGACGCTGCCGCCTGGCGGGCGGAGCGAACCAGCTGCGCCCGCCACACTAGCCCCTCGCGGGGCGGCGGCGCACGTGATCTCCGCCTCCCGGTCCGTACCGCGTCCGGCCCGGTCCCTGCGGCGTCCACCCGTCGGTCCGTGAGGCGTTCACCGCCAACCGGCCTACCCCGGTGGGGGGAATTCCGGCTCGACAGGCTGCGCCCGGCCCTCCCCCGGGGCACCTGTGCCCCATGGCTGACGCGCCCCGCTCCCACCGACCGCCGCACCGGCGCCGCGGGTTCGCGGTGCTGCCCGGGTGCGTCGCGGCGAGCGCCGCGGTGTTCGTCGTGTGCGCCGTGCTTGCCGCGCTGATGATGCCGGGGCTGCCCGGCGCCGATGCCGCGCCGGACGCGCGTCCGCTGTCGGCCGCCGAGTCCGAGGGCATGTCGGACGGCACGGACGCCGAACTGCGGTTGCTCGCCGGGAGTGTGCGCAGGAGCGCCGGCCGCAGTCCGGCGCGGCAGCCCGCCCGTACGGTACGAACCGCCTTTCCCGGCAGGCCTGTTGAGCGGGTCGGCGCGGCGGCCAGGAGCTGGGTGCACACCCGGGTTCCGGTGCCGTATCCGGTGCGCTGTGTGGTGCTGCGCTGCTGAGGAGGACCCCGCCCGCACCGCGCGGGCGGCCCGCAGGTCTCTCCTCCCCTGACGCAATCACCGTACGAAAGAAGGCTTTGCCATGCCCATCGACCCGTTCCTCGCCCTCAACGCCATGATCCGCGCCGAGGTGACCCGGACCGCCGACCCCGCGGCCGACCCCACGGCGAAGCCCGCCGCCCGGCCGACGGCCCGGCCTGCCGCACCGCGCGGGACGCGGACCCACGAGGGCGACGGGGAGGCCGTCTCCCGTACCGACGACGTGGGTTGATCCACCCGGCCGGGGGCGGCGCTGCGCCCCCGGCCCCGCGCGGGTTCGCGGTGCTGCCCCCGGCCCGTGCGTGCGGCGGGCCGGGGCACTCCGTGTGCGGCGTTCGCTCAGAGCGGGCGGTGCATGATGTGCAGTCCGACGTACCCCTGCTCCGGGTGCAGGAAGCCCTCCGGGACGGTGCCGACAATGCGGAAACCGAGCCGCTCGTAGAGGCTTACGGCGTGGGTGTTGCTGGCTGCGACCGCGTTGAACTGCATGGCCCTGAAGCCCCGGGCGCGTGCCCAGTCGAGGGTGTGCTCGACGAGGGCGCGGCCCACGCCCCGGCCGCCGTGGGCGGGGTCGACCATGTAGCTGGCGCTGGCGACGTGGGAGCCGTTGCCGCGCTGGTTGGCGTTCATCTTGGCGGTGCCGAGGATCTCCCCGGCGTCGTCGACGGCGACGACCGTACGGTCCGGGGCGTCCAGCATCCACCAGCCGCGACCCGTCTCCCCGTCGAGGTCGAGGGGGAAGGTGAAGGTGTCACCGGCGGCGGTGATCTTGTGGAAGAAGGGCCAGATCGCGGCCCAGTCGTCGGCGGTGGCTTCTCTGATCAGCATCCGGACAGGGTGCGGCTTCCGGCCCTTTCCCACCAGTTCTTTTCCTCTGCACTCCGTCGCACCCGCACTCGTCCCACTCCTCCTCGACTGGGACGCCAGACATCCCTGTGAGACACTGATGTCTCAGTTGAGTCTTACTAGTCTCGGAACGGGTGTCCCATGTCCTCCCCCGCCGCCTCTCGGCCCGACGCCGGGACCGCTGCCCCGCACCTGGACCCACGGCGCTGGGCCGTCCTCGCGATCCTGTCGGGCAGCCTCCTGCTGATCGCGATGGACACCACGATCCTCAACGTGGCGTTCCCCTCGCTGGTCGCCGACCTCCAGCCGGGCTCGGTCGAGCAGCTGTGGATCATCGACGTCTACGCGCTCATCCTGTCGGGCCTGCTGGTGACGGCGGGCGCGCTGGGCGACCGGATCGGCCGCAAGCGGATGCTGCTGGCCGGATTCGCGATCTTCGCGCTGGCCTCCCTGCTCGCGGTCTTCGCCACCGACGCGTGGCACGTGATCGCGGCCCGTGCGCTGCTCGGCGTCGGTGGTGCGGCGATCATGCCGTCCACGCTGTCGATCCTGCGGCACGTGTTCAGCGACGCCAAGGAGCGCGCCTTCGCGTACGCCGTGTGGGCGGCCGTCTTCGGTGCAGGCATGGCGCTGGGCCCGGTGGTCGGCGGTCTCCTCGTGGAGGACTTCGGCTGGCAGTCCGCGTTCCTGCTGAACCTTCCCGTCGCCGCCCTGGTGATCGCGCTGGGCGCCTGGATCCTGCCCGAGTCGCACTCGCCGCGCAGCGGGCGCTGGGACTGGTGGGGCGTGGGTCAGTCGGTCGTCGGCATGCTCGCCCTCGCGGGCGGCATCAAGCAGCTCGGCAAGAGCGGCTTCGCCGACCCGCTGCCCTGGGCGCTGCTCGCCCTGGCCACGGTCTCGCTGACGGTGTTCGTACGCCGCCAGCTCAAGCTGGAGAGCCCGCTGCTCCAGGTGCGTCTGTTCACCAACCGGTCGTTCTCCATCGCCGCCGTGTCGATCTTCCTCGGTATGGTCGGCATGGGTGCGGTGCTCTTCCTGGTGACGCAGTGGTTCCAGTACGGGCAGGGGTACACGCCTCTTGAGGCGGGCATCCGCCTGCTGCCCGCCTCGCTCGGCCTGGTCCTCACCTCGATGGTGACGCCCTCGCTGATGCAGCGCTTCCAGATCCGGCACATCCTCGGCTCGGGACTGGTCGTCATGACGGTGGGTCTCGCCCTGCCGTGGACGGTGCAGCAGTTCGCCGACATCGGCTACCCGGCGGTCGCCGCCGCGCTCGCCGTCCTCGGCATGGGCGTCGGCATCGCGACCACGGTGGCCTCGGTGACGCTGATGGCAGCCACCCCGGCCCACGAGGTCGGCGGTGCGGCGGCCGTCGAGGAGACCTGTTACGAGCTGGGGGCGGCGCTCGGCGTCGCCATCCTCGGCAGCCTGGCCACCGCCCTGTACCGCACGAACCTGCCGGCCCTGGACCTCGAAGGACCGACGGCGCAGTCGGTACGGGACTCGGTCGGCGAGGCCGCGCACGTCGCGCAGGGCATCGGCGGCGACGCGGGACGCACCCTCCTGGACACCGTCTCCGCGGCGTACACGACGGCCATCACCCCGGCCTTCCTGGTCGGCGCGGTCCTGACGCTGGGCGCCGCGGCGGTGGCCTGGGCGTGGGTCCCGCGCGACCTGCGGCCGACGGAGAACGAGCACTGACGGCACGGATGGCCCGTCAGCCCGTCGATTAGCCTGTCGATCATGTGGATCGACAGGCTGATCGACGTTCCCGAAGGGCTGACCCATGCACGCGCGCCACGCCGATGACCCCGTCCGCGAACACGCCGACGACCCCGTCCTCGTCCGCATCGAGGGCCGCGCCGGGCATCTCGTCCTCAACCGGCCCAAGGCCCTCAACTCCCTCACCCACCCCATGGTCCGCACCCTCGGCGCGGCGCTCGCCCGCTGGGAGTCCGATCCGGCCGTCGAGACCGTCGTGATCTCCGGTGCGGGCGGGCGCGGGCTGTGCGCGGGCGGCGACATCCGGGCCATCCACGACGACGCGCGGGACGGTGACGGCCGGGCGACCGAGGCGTTCTGGTGGGACGAGTACCGGCTCAACGCCCGTATCGCCCGCTTCCCGAAGCCGTACGTCGCCCTGATGGACGGCATCGTGATGGGCGGCGGCGTCGGAGTGAGCGCACACGGCGGCGTCCGCATCGTCACCGAACGCTCCCGCGTCGCCATGCCGGAAACCGGCATCGGCTTCGTCCCCGACGTCGGCGGCACCCACCTCCTCGCACTCGCCCCCGGCGAACTCGGCACCCACCTCGCACTGACCGGGGCGGCGGTGGGCGCCGCCGACGCCCTCCTGTGCGGGCTCGCCGACCACTTCGTACCGTCGGAGCGCCTGGACGCACTGACCGCGGACCTCGCGGTCGTGTCCGCGGACGAAGCGGTACGGCGCCACGCGACGGAGCCGCCCGGCGGTGAACTCGCGGACGCCCGCGAGTGGATCGACCGCTGCTACGCCGCGGCGAGCGTCGAGGAGATCCTGGACCGGCTGTCCGGCAGCGGGGTGCGGGCGGCGAAGGAGGCCGCCGAGACGATCCTCGCCAAGTCGCCCACCTCGGTGAAGGTGACCCTGGAGGCGGTGCGCCGGGCACGCGGACTCGGCTCCCTGGAGCGGGTGTTGACGCAGGAGTACCGGGTGTCGTGCACGGCGCTGCACGAGAGCGACCTGGTCGAGGGGGTACGCGCGCAGATCGTCGACAAGGACCGCAACCCGCGGTGGTCCCCCGCGACGCCGGGCGAGGTGACCGCCGAGGCCGTCGCCCGGTTCTTCGCGCCGCGCGGGGAGGGCCGCGAGCTGTCGTTCGCGCCCGGTCAGGATCAGCCGGGCTGCTGAACCGCCGCCAGCCACGGCGGCAGCGCGCGGGCGAGGTGGCGCAGGAAGGCACGGGCCGCCGATCCCGTGGGCCCGCCCGCCCGGCGGGCGAGGGCGATGCGGGCACGCGGGCAGGGTCCTTCGAGGGCCAGTACGCGCAGGTCGGGGGCGGCCGGTGACACCGACCCGGTCGGCAGCACCGCGACGCCGAGGCCTCGCGAGGCCAGTTGGAGGAGGACCTGCGGGGCCGAGGCCTCGAAGGCGACGACGGGCCGGAAACCCGCTTCCGTGCAACTGCGTTCGAGCACGCCGCGCACTCCGGTGCCTGCCGGAAGGCTGATCAGAGGGCGGTCACGCAGGGCCGTAAGGGGGATGCCGGTACCTTCAGCCGCCACGGCCAAGGGGTCGTCGGGGGTCACGACTGCCACCAGCGGTTCGTCCAGCAGGATCTGGAAGTCGACGCCAGGCGGCGGCTCCTCGTCGACGACCGAGGCCAGCACCATGTCGAGTTCGCCCCGGCGCAGAGCGGCGAGCAGCCGCTCGGATGTGTCCTCGGTGAGGGAGAACTCGACTCCCGGGTGCGCGTCGTGGAAGTCGGCGAGCGCTCCCGCCAGGTCGAACACACCGGCCGGGACGCCCAGCAGCGACCCGACCCTGACCCGGCCGCGCAGGAGCCCGGTGAGTGCGTCGGCCGCGGTGTGCACCGCGTCGGCGGCGGCGAGCACCGCGCGGGCGTGCGGCAGGATCGCCTCCCCCGCTTCGGTGAGGGTGACGGTGCGGCCGGTGCGGTCCAGGAGCCGCTGCCCGAGCTTCCGCTCCAGCCGGCGGATCTGCGCGCTGACGCCGGGCTGGGCGACGTGGAGGCGGGCGGCGGCACGGGTGAAGTTGGCCTCCTCCACCACCGTGACGAAGTACCGGAGCTGTCGGAGTTCCATAACCGATGATGCTAGTGGTGAGACAGAACCCTTCTTGGACTTCTGATGACGGCTCCAACACCCTTGTGACCATGGGGAATACGAAGCAGGGGACCGGTGCCGGAGAGAGCGTCGGAGAGATCAGGGCAGCGATCGCGGCCGAGCGCCGCGAGCTGGCGGACCTGCTGGACGGGCTGCCCGCCGAGCGGTGGGAGGAGCCCACGCTGTGCGCCGGGTGGCGGGTGCGGGAGGTGGCGGCCCACATGTCGCTCGGCTTCCGCCACCCGCTGCGCAAGGTGCTGGCCGAACTGGTCGCGGCGCGGGGCAGCATGGACCGGATGACCGACCGGGTCGCGCACCGGGACGCGGCACGGATGTCGGAGCGGGAGATGGCGGCGGCCCTGCGGGAGAACGCGCACCACCCGTGGAAGCCCCCGGTGGGCGGCTTCGCGTCGGCGCTCGGCCACGACCTGGTGCACGGCCTGGACATCACGATCCCGCTCGGCCTGGACCGCCGGGTCCCCGAGGACCGGCTGCGCATCGTCCTGGGGACCGCGAGTCCCAGGGGCACCAGGTTCTTCGGGGCGGACCTCGACGGCGTCCGGTTGCAGGCCGACGATCTGGACTGGTCGTACGGCAGCGGGAGCGTGGTCACGGGGGCCGCACAGGACCTGGTGGTGGTGCTGTTCGGGCGGAGGCTCCCGCCGGGACGGCTGAGCGGCGGGGCGAGCGGACGCTTCACCGCGGCATGAGCCCCTGCCGCCGCGTCGGCGTTGACCCGCCCGCCCGGGGTACGCGCAGAACGTAGGGCAGGACATCACGCACGGCGGATCAGCAGAGGCGGGACGGGAACATGACGGTGGCGAAGCGGACGGTGCTGGTACTGGACTGCGCGGAGGCGGACGAACTGGCCGCCTTCTACGCCAGGCTCTTCGACGCGGAGACCCGCCGGGGCGAGGACATGGACTTCGTGGAGATCGTCGGCCACGACGGCGTCCACCTCGCGATCCGGCGCGACCACGGCTACGCACCGCCGAGCTGGCCGCGCCCCGACGACTCCCAGCAGGCGCACCTGCGCATCCTGGTGGCGGAGGAGGACATGGACGAGGCGGAGCGCGAGGTCATCGGTCTGGGCGCCCGCCCCCTGGAGACCCCGAACAACACCGGTCTCAGCCGGGACGTGCGCCGCTACTCCGACCCGGCCGGCCACCCCTTCTCCCTGGTGTCCTCCCCGACGGACCGCGGCGAGGAACAGCCCGAGGGCCAACTGCGGCTGGCCTGAGGGCGGTTCTGCCCGCCCCGCGGGCCCGCACGCACAGGACCCGTCCGGCGGTCCGCACGCACAGGGCCGTCCGGCGGTCCCGTACCCACAGGGCCGCTCCCACGGGCCCGCACGCGCAGGGCCGCCCTCACGTGCCCGGCCTCAGTGGTGGAAGCCGACCACCCCTGCGCCCTCCTTCGCCCCGGCCTGCCGGAGCCACTCCACGATCGACTCGACCGCCGCCAGCACCTCGGAGTCCAGCGCCGCCCGCTGCTCGGGGGTGCTCGCCTCCCACTGGGTGAGGGCGGTGCGGCACTCCTCGGCGCTCCACTCCCCGTAACCGGGCAGGTCGTCCGGCCTGGGCAGCCCTTCGGGCAGGGAGCCGTAGGAGAACTCCGTTATTTCGACGGCCTCGATCCCCACGGCCTTCAGCCCCTTGTCGACCTCCTCCAGCCAGTCCCCTCGATACGGCGAGAAGTGGTTGTTGAAGAGGCTGCGGCCGTAGAACTCGCAGACCAACTTGTACGCGTAGGCGTACTGGAAGGCGAACTCCGCGTCGAACGGGCCGCCTTCGAGTACCGCGCGCACCGCGTCGGCGCGGGTGGGCGCGCCCCGCTCGATCTCGCTCGCGAACCAGTCGTCGTCGTGCCGGATCTGCGCCTTGAAACGACCGCCGATCATGCGGCGCAGCTTGTCGTCCCCGGAGCCGACGGCGCCCCGGACCGTACCGGGGTCGACCAGGTAGAGAGTCAGTGAGTAGCTCATGATCAAAGACTAGGGGGCGGCACCGACAGTGCCCCACGACCCTCAAGCTACTCCCCAGTAGGGCATTCGGCCGAACGGATCAAGGCAGGTCAGGAGAGGTCAAGGTCACAGCGGTTACCCCTGCTGCACCTTTGGCGGACTGCCCTAGCATCTGAGCATGACGGTCCTGCCTGACGACGGGCTCTCCCTGGCCGCCGAGTTCCCTGATGCGACCCATGAGCAGTGGCAGCGCCTGGTGGAAGGCGTGCTGCGCAAATCGGGTAAAGACGTCTCGGGGACTGCGGCCGAAGAAGCCCTCTCCACTTCCCTCGACGACGGGCTCCTGACGCGCCCGCTGTACACCGCCGACGACACCCACGAGGACGACTCGCCCGGCCTGCCCGGTTTCGCCCCGTTCACCCGGGGCTCTTCCGCAGCAGGGACGACGGCCGCCGGCGGGTGGGACGTACGGCAGCGGCACGAGCGGCCCGATCCCGCACGCGCCAACGAGGCCGTACTCGCCGACCTGGAGAACGGAGTCTCCTCGCTGTGGCTCGCGGTCGGCGGCGCCGGGCTGCCGGTGTCCGGTCTTGAGCGGGCGCTGGACGGGGTCTACCTCGACCTCGCACCGGTGGCGCTCGACGCGGGGGCCGAATTCGACCCGGCGGCGCGCGAGTTGCTCCGCATCTTCGAGACGCGCGGCGTGACCGCCGAGGAGGCGCGCGGCAATCTGGGCGCGGACCCGCTGGGTCTCGCCGCCCGCACCGGATCGTACGATCAGGCGCTCGCCGGACAGGCCGCCGCACTGGCGGAGTTGACGTCCCGTCAGTACCCGGGGGTGCGCGCCCTGGTGGTGGACGCGCTGCCGTACCACGAGGCCGGGGCCTCCGCCGCGCAGGAGCTGGGCTGCTCCCTCGCGACCGGCGTCGCCTACCTCCGTACCCTCACCGAGGCCGGTCTCGACGTCGGAGCGGCCTGCGGGCAGCTCGACTTCCGGTACGCGGCCACCGCCGACCAGTTCCTCACCATCGCCAAGTTCCGTGCGGCGCGCCGTCTGTGGGCCCGGGTCGCCGAGGTGTGCGGTGCGGCAGGGGCCGGGGC
>NZ_JBSGZD010000210.1:0-13941 GCF_053610825.1 Streptomyces sp. NPDC054863
CCCGTACCCCCTCCGCCGTACGCCGTCCGGCTCCGCTAGGCCAGGGCCTCGACCGGCGCCGGGCGCAGCAGTTCCGCCAGCCTGGTCGTACGCGGCTGGGGCACCACCTCCGCCACCGCGTGCGCCAGCGCCTGGTCCACGCCGTGCACCACGGAAAGGTGCCGCTCGCCCCGGCCGAACGCGGTGTACACCCACGGGCGGCTCAGGGCCTGCGCCGCGTCGCCCGGCAGCACCACGACCACCGCGGGCCAGCGCATCCCGGCCGCCTGGTGCGCCGTCAGCGCCCACGCGTGCCGTACGGAAGCCTCGACCCGCTCCTTCGGTACGACGACGGGCACACCGGAGCAGTCCAGGTGCAGCCCCTCCGCATCGGCGCCCTTCACCGTGCCCGGCACGGTCCGGCCGGGGACCGGGACGTACGCGACCCGGTCGCCCGCGTCGAATCCGCCGAAGCGGCCGGGACCGGGGTTGAGACGCTGCTTGAGCGCCGCGTTCAGCGCCCGGGTGCCGGCCGAGCCGCCGTGGCCCGGGGTGATCACCTGGGTGTGCTCCGGCGGTACGCCGATGGCCCGGGGCACCGAGTCCGCGACGAGCTGGACCGTACGGTGCACGGCCTCGCCCGCGTCGCGCACCGGCACGATCACGACCTCCTTGCCGGGCGCCTCCACCTGGTTCAGCTCACCGATGCCGATGCCGGACACCAGCTCGCCGATCGGGCCGGGGTCGGGGGTCCGCGAAGCTACCTGCGGGCAGGCGCGGGCACCGAGCACATCCACGAAGACCTGCCCGGCACCGGCCGACGGCAGCACACCGGGGTCACCGCTCAGGACCAGCCGGGCCCCGTCGGGCAGCGCCTCGACGAGCACCGCGCCCGTCTCCACGTCCAGTTGGGGCGCGTCGAACACGACCAGCAGATCGAGGTCGAGGGCGCCGTCGGCGTCCCGCCCGGGACCCTCGGCGCCGGACAGCAGACCGGCGAGGGTGACGGCCCGGGCGCCGTCGGCGCCTGCCGGGTCCGCTGCCGTGCCTTCCGCGTCTTCCGCCGTGCCTGCCGCGTCCGCCGCGCCGCGGGTACGCAGCACCGCCGCCACCCGGTCCCGGCCGTCCGCACTGTGCGTGGCCGCGTACGCCCGCAGGCCGAGCCGGTGGGCGGCGGTCAGCAGGGCGGCGGGCTCGGCGCGGGACGCCTCGCCGCCGGTGTGGGCGACCAGGCCGTGGCCCGCCACCGCACGCACCAGGTCACCGGCGGAACCCGGGAGCTGCTCCCACTCGCCGGCTTCCTCCACGGGGGAGTTCACCAGTCGGGCGAGGCCTTCGGCGAGGCTCTCCTCCGCCATCGCATACCGGTCGAGGCCGAGCAGGGCGGGGGCGGGCTCCACCGGCTCCGCGTCCGCGCCCTCGTCGGCATCGGCATCGTCATGGGCATCGGCTTCCGGGTCCCCGGAAGCGTCCTCGGCCTCGAACTCCCCGTCGGACTCGGCCCCGTCCTGGAGAGCCAGAGCGACGCCCTCGGCGACCGCGTGCGCCACCGCCTCGGCAGGGTCCGGGACCCCGAATCCGGCGAGCGCCTTGCAGATCTGCTCCGTCGTGACGGCCGTGTGCCCCTTGAGGGCGGCCCGCTCCAGCAGCCAGTTCACGAGCGCGGCGGCCCGCCGTCCGTCGGCGGGACCGCACTCCGCGCCGAGCAGCGCGCGGGCGAACCCGTCGGCCTGCTCCGGCAGCGTCCCGGGGACGGACAGCAGCAGCCAGGGGTCCTCGCGCAGCGCCTGTGCGGCCCGGTCGCCGAGCGTCGCGGCGACCTCGGCGGCGAGCGCATCGGGGGCGCCGCCGGCGGTCAGTACGCCCCGTACGTCATGCATGGTCTCCGGTGCGACGACGGCACCTGCGGCGGGCGCGGCCGGTACCGGCACGGCCTGCGCGGGCACGGCGGGGGAGGTCTGGGCGGGGGCGGCGACCGGCGGGCCCTCGGCACGCGGCGACGCGGGCGCGGGCGCCGCGGCGAACGCGGCCGGCGGCTTCGCGCCACCCTCCACGGCTCGTACGGCAGCCATCAGGTCGGCGGCCGGACCGCTCAGCTTGGATCCGGCGGAAATGGCGGCCTTCTCGGCCTTGCGCTGCTCGATCTTCGCCCGGAACTCCCGCTGCGCGGCCAACTCGGCCTCGGCTTCGGAGAGTGGGGGGACGGCGGGGGTGGCGTCGGCGGCGTCCTGCGCGCTCGGGGCGTGCGTATCAGAGGTGTCCGTGCCCGGAGCTTCCGCTTCCGAGGTGTCCGCTCCTGGAGCTTCCGCTTCCGGGGCGTCCGCTTCCGCGGTGTCCGTGCTCGGGACTTCCGCTTCCGGGGTCTCCTCGCTCAGGGCTTCGTCGTCGGAGGTGCCCGCGTCGGTGCGCGTATCCGTGTCCGTATCCGTATCCGTGTGCGTGTCCATGGTCTCCACCGTCCCGGTGTCGTGCTGTGCGGCCTGCGCGTCCGGCGGCGCGGCGGCTGTGTCGTCGTCCGGTGTCCCGGCCGTCGTGGCGGCGGTCTCGGGGTCGGCCGGGGGGACGGGGGTCTCCCCCCGGGGGTGCGCGGTCACAGCGTGCTCCAGTCCTGGTCGGGATAGCGGTGCACGGGCGCGGACACGTCGTCCAGCGCTCGGCAGATCTCGTCAGGAAGACTAAGCGCCTCCACTGACAATGCCGCCGCGAGCTGCTGCGCGTTGCGCGCCCCCACGATCGGCGCGACCACTCCCGGCCGGTCCCGCACCCATGCGAGAGCCACCTGGAGCGTGGTCGTCGCCAGGCCGTCGGCGGCGGTCGCGACCGCGTCCACGATGCGCCCCGCCGCGTCGTCCAGGTACGGGGCGACGAAGGGGGACAGATGCTCGGACGCGCCGCGCGAGTCGGGCGGCGTGCTGTGCCGGTACTTCCCCGTCAGCACGCCCCGGCCGAGCGGGGAGGACGGCAGCAGCCCGATCCCGAGGTCCAGCGCGGCGGGCAGCACCTCGCGTTCCACACCCCGCTGGAGCAGGGAGTACTCCATCTGCGTGCTGGCCAGTCGGGTCCGGGTGCCGGGAGCGGCCAACTGCCAGGTGGCGGCCTTCGCGAGCTGCCAGCCGCAGAAGTTGGAGACCCCCGCATAGCGGGCCCGCCCGCTGGCCACCGCGATGTCGAGGGCCTGCAGCGTCTCGTCCAGCGGGGTGCCCGGGTCGAAGGCGTGCACCTGCCACACGTCGACGTAGTCCGTCCCGAGGCGTGCCAGCGAGGCGTCGAGGGCGGCCAGGAGGTGTCCGCGCGAGCAGTCGAAGCGGCGGTCCGGGTCCGGCACGCTGCCCGCCTTGGTGGCGATCACCAGGTCGCGGCGCGGTACGAGGGACTCCACGAGCTGCCCGAGCACGTACTCCGCGTCGCCGTCCCCGTACACGTCGGCGGTGTCGACGAGCGTGCCGCCCGCCTCCCAGAAGACCTTCAGCAGCTCGGCGGCGTCGTGCTCGCCGGTGTCCCGGCCCCAGGTGAGGGTGCCCAGCCCGATTCTGGATACGCGCAGGCCCGTGCGGCCGAGATGCCTCTGCTCCATGGCCGCGAGATTACTGGTCCGCACCCACACTCGAAGGAGGCCTGTGGACAACCCGCCGCTGACGAATCGGCTCCATGCGCGCTAGGCTCCGCCGCACCAGGACGTTACTGATCAGTAAGGGAGCGAAGCATGCAGCTCGGGATCAACCTCGGCTACTGGGGTGCGGGCATGGACGGCGACAACCTCGCCGTCGCCAAGGAAGCGGACCGGCTCGGCTACTCGGTCTGCTGGGCCGCGGAGGCCTACGGCTCGGACGCCCCCACCGTGCTCTCCTGGGTGGCCGCCCAGACCGAGCGCATCGACATCGGCTCCGCGATCATGCAGATCCCGGCCCGCCAGCCCGCCATGACGGCGATGACCGCCGCCACCCTCGACTCCCTCTCCGGCGGACGCTTCCGGCTGGGCCTCGGCGTCTCGGGCCCCCAGGTGTCCGAGGGCTGGTACGGCGTGAAGTTCGACAAGCCGCTCGCCCGCACCCGCGAGTACGTCGAGATCGTCCGCAAGGCCATGTCCCGCGAGCGGCTCTCCTACGAAGGACAGCACTGGACGCTGCCGCTGCCCGACGGCCCCGGCAAGCCCCTCAAGCTGACCGTGCACCCCGAGCGCGAGACCATCCCGCTCTACATCGCCGCCATCGGCCCCAAGAACCTGGAGCAGACCGGCGAGATCGCCGACGGCGCGCTGCTCATCTTCCCCTCCGCCGAACACCTTGAGGAGACGGCGATCGCCCCGCTGCGCGCGGGCCGCGAGAAGGCCGGGAAGACCATGGAGGGCTTCGACGTCTGCCCGACGCTGCCGCTCGCCGTCGGCGACGACGTCAACGCGCTGGCCGACATGTTCCGTCCGTACACCGCCCTGTACGTCGGCGGCATGGGCAGCCGCAAGCAGAACTTCTACAACAGCCTTGCCCAGCGCATGGGTTACGAGAAGGAAGCCGCCGAGATCCAGGACAAGTACCTGTCCGGCGACAAGAACGGCGCTGCCGCAGCAGTACCGCACCAGCTCATCGACCAGACGACGCTGCTCGGTCCGGTCGAGCGGATCGCCGAGCGGATGCAGGCGTACGCCGCCGCCGGAGTCACCACACTGACACTGGCCCCCGCAGGGTTCACGCTCGACGAGCGGATCACCGCACTGCGGGCGGGCACCGAGGCGCTGGAGTGCGCCGGACTGGCGTAGTTCGTACGGGAGTTGAAGTCTGCGGCCGTGGTGGGGGCTCGGGGGTCTTCCCCGCCACGGCCGTCACGCAGAACAACGCCTGAGACGCCAGAGGGTTACGCCCCGTTGAGGGATTGCCCGCTCCGCCATGCGGGCGACTTGTCCGTCGTACCTGTTGCCTCCCGGTCCGTACCGCACTTCACTCGATGCATCGAGCGCAGTTGAGTGCGTACGGACAGGCGCCCGGACGGGCACACGGAGGTGGCAGGAATGCTCTCTGCTCGGAGTCTCTTCCAGGAAATCCTCGACAACGACGAGACGTTCCAGCTGTTCTGCTCGGTCGCCGCCAGCGGCGAGGCACAGGGCGGCTGGGAGAACGGCCGGATCGCCGCCCTCGTCCCGGACACCATGCGCGACCTCGCACCGAAGATCACCCGGCACGGGGCCGACGAGGACAAACACGGCCGCCTCTTCCGGGCCCTGCTGCGCAAACGCGACCTCAAAGAGGTCGAGGTGCCCCTCGCGCTCGACTACACACTCCTCCTGGAACGCGCCGGCATCGGCCTCGCCCACAGCAAGCTGCGCGCCGACGAGCCCCTCACGGAGGAGGACATCCTCGTCTACCTCGCCCACAGCCGGGTCACCGAGCAGCGCGCCGCCGACCAGATGGACATGCTCGTCACCTACTTCGGCGACCACCCCGAGGCGGGCCGCCCGATCCGGATGATCTGCCACGACGAGGAGAACCACCTCGCCTACTGCCACGAGGAACTGCTCCGGCTCGCGGCCCTCGGCCACGGCCGCACCATCCAGCGCGTCCTGCGCGAGTGCGTGCGCGTGGAGATCCGCGTCTACCGGGACGTCAGCCTCGCCGTGATGGAGCGGATGGGCAGCATCCTGGGCTGGCCCGCGTACAAGTCCGCACTGCTCGCCGCGGGCATCCGCATGATGTACCTGTACGAACGGCTCGGCGGCCGGCGGAAGATGGTCACGCTGACGATGCCGGAGCGCAGGGGAGCGCTGAACGGACCCGCCGCCGAAGGAATGGCCTGAGGCCGCGCGGCGCCCGACCCGGCCGCCTCAGAGCCAGCCACGCCGCTTGAACAGCCGGTACAGGCTCACCTCGCACAACGCCATGAACACCAGCACCCCGTAGTACGCCCAACCCCACTTCAGCTCCGGCATGTGCTCGAAGTTCATGCCGTAGACGCCCGCGACCATCGTCGGCACCGCAGCCATCGCCGCCCACGCCGAGATCTTCCGCATGTCGTCGTTCTGCCGGACGCCCATCTGCGCGAGGTGCGCGGACAGGATGTCGGAGAGCAGCCGGTCCAGGCCTTCCACCTGCTCGTTGGCACGGGTCAGGTGGTCGCTGACGTCCCGGAAGAACGGCTGCGCGTGATCGTGCACGAAGGGCAGCCCCGGGCTGGACAGCCGCAGCATCGGCTGCGCAAGCGGCGCGCTCGCCCGGCGGAACTCCAGCACCTGCCGCTTGAACGTGTAGATCCGGCCCGCGGTGCCCTTGGTGTCACCGCCCTGCGGCGAGAACACCTCCGCCTCCAGCTCCTCCATGTCGGTCGCCAGCTCCGCCGCCACCTCCAGATAGTGGTCCACGACCGCGTCGCTCACCGCGTAGAGCACCGACGTCGGACCGTGCGCCAGCAACTGCGGATCGGACTCCAGCCGCTTGCGCACGGCCGCCAGCGGCGCGCCCTCACCGTGCCGGACGGTCACCACGAACGAGTCGCCGACGAAGACCATCAGCTCGCCGGAGGTCACCGTGTCGCTCTCCGGCTCGTACACGACCGGCTTCAACACGGCGAACAGGGAGTCCTCGTACACCTCCAGCTTCGGCCGCTGATGCGCCGACAGCGAGTCCTCCACGGCCAGCGGATGCAGCCCGAACTCGGCGGTGACCAGGGCGAACTCCTTCTCCGTCGGCTCGTGCAGCCCGATCCACAGGAAGCGGTCCTGAGCGGAACGCGCCTCTTCGAGCGCGTCGGAGAAGTCGGCAGGGCCCTCGGTGCGGCGGCCCTCGCGGTAGATGGCGCAGTCGACGATCACGGCGTGCATTCTCCCCGGTCACGGGGTGGGACACACCCGGGGGCACCCCTCCGCCTAGGCTGGGAGGCATGGCCACGCTGATCCTCGTACGGCACGGACGTTCCACCGCCAACACCGCCGGGCTGCTCGCGGGCCGGACGCCCGGCGTCACCCTCGACGAACGCGGCGCCGAGCAGGCCGCCGCGCTTCCCGGACGGCTCGCGGGACTGCCTCTTGAGGCGGTGGTGAGCAGCCCCCTGCAACGCTGCAGGGAAACGCTGCAACCACTGCTCGACGCACGCCCCGGCCTGCCGCTGCACACCGAGGAGCGGATCAACGAGTGCGACTACGGCGAGTGGTCCGGGCGCAAGCTCGGCGAACTCACCGACCACCCGCTGATGGAGGTCGTGCAACGGCACGCCTCCGCCGCGGCCTTCCCCGGCGGCGAGTCCCTGCGCGCCATGCAGGCGCGCGCGGTGGACGCCGTGCACGACTGGAACGCGAAGATCGACGCCGAGCACGGCGGCGACGCCCTCTACGTCATGTGCTCGCACGGCGACATCATCAAGTCCCTCGTCGCGGACGCCCTCGGCATGCATCTCGACCTCTTCCAGCGCATTCACGTGGACCCGTGTTCCCTGACGGTGATCCGCTACACCAGGCTGCGGCCCTTTCTCGTACGGCTCGGGGACACCGGTGACCTGTCGGGACTCGCCCCTCAGACGCTCCCGGACGGCAAGGGCGACGGGCAGGCGGCCGTGGGGGGCGGCGCCGGTGCGCCGTGACCGCCGAGTGCCGGGGCAACGTGATCGACGTGCACAGTAGGGTGGTCGCGCCGTAAACCATTGACCTGCCCCACCCCCCGAACCGATGGAGATCAGGACGTGTCCCGTCAGGTGTTCCTCTACGACCCGCCGGAGCGTTTCGTGGCCGGTACGGTCGGGCTGCCTGGCCGCCGTACCTTCTTCCTCCAGGCCTCGGCGGCCGGTCGCGTCACCAGCGTTTCCCTGGAGAAGACCCAGGTCGAAGCCCTGGCCGAGCGCATCGACGAACTGCTCGACGAGGTCGTGCGCCGCACCGGCGGCAACGCCCCCGTCCCGGCCGTCGCCCCCTCCGACGTGCACGACAGCGCCCCCCTGGACGCCCCCGTCGAGGAGGAGTTCCGGGTCGGCACCATGGCGCTCGCCTGGGACGGCGAGGACCAGCGCATGATCGTCGAGGCGCAGGCCCTGGTCGAGCTGGACGTCGACACCGACGAGGACCTCGCCGAGGCCGAGGAGCGGATGCTCCAGGACGAGGAGAACGGGCCGCCCATGCTGCGCGTGCGGCTCAGCGGCGCCCAGGCCAGGGCTTTTGCCAAGCGCGCCCTGGACGTCGTCAACGCGGGCCGCCCGCCGTGCCCGCTGTGCAGCCTGCCGCTCGACCCGGAGGGACACGTATGCCCGCGCCAGAACGGATACCGGCGGGGGCTGTGACCTCCCCGCTGGACGACTCCTCGGTGGATGTGCCGACCCTCCTCGCCAAGGGCGGGCTCAAGGTGCTCGGCCAGGTCCGGGAAGCCTCCAACGCGGTGCTCTACTGCGAGATCTCGTACGAGGGCGAGAGCGCCCGGTGCGTCTACAAGCCGGTCGCCGGGGAGCAGCCCCTGTGGGACTTCCCCGACGGCAACCTGGCACGCCGCGAGGTCGCCTCGTACGAGATCTCCGAGGCGACGGGATGGGGCCTGATCCCGCCGACGGTGCTGCGGGACGGCCCCTACGGCGAGGGCATGTGCCAGCTGTGGATCGAAGGGGACGCCGAGGAGGGCGGTGCCCTGCTCGCCCTCGTGGAGGACGAAGAACCCGGCGACGGCTGGAAACCGGTGGTCCTGGCCGAGGTCGCCGAGGGCCGCACCGCGCTGCTGGTGCACGCCGACGACGTCCGGCTGCGTCGGCTCGCCGTGCTCGACGCGGTGATCAACAACGGTGACCGCAAGGGCGGCCATCTGCTGCCCGCGGGCGACGGCCGCCTCTACGGCATCGACCACGGCGTCACCTTCCACGCCGACGACAAGCTGCGCACCCTGCTGTGGGGCTGGGCGGGAGAACCGCTGCCCGCGGAGGCCGTCGAGGTGCTGGAGCGGCTCGACACGGGCCTGCGCGACGGCACGCCGCTCGCCACCCGACTGGCCGAACTCGTCACCGCGGTGGAGCTGGACGCACTGCGGGCCCGGGTGGCGGCTCTGCGCACGGCGGGCGTGCACCCGGCGCCGAGCGGGGAGTGGCCGGCGATCCCGTGGCCGCCGGTCTGAGCGGTCCGACCGGCGGCCCGGTTGACCTGTTGTCCTGACATATGGGCTCTGGGCAAGGGGTCGACAAGACGGTGTAATCGGTCAAGATCTCGAACCGGGTCGTAAACGGAACCTGCGTCCGGTTACGCTCGTGGCATGCATGCCTGGCCCGCTTCTGAGGTCCCCGCCCTGCCTGGCAAGGGCCGCGACCTCCAGATCCACGACACCGCGACCAACGGGTTGATCACCCTCGACCCCGGTCCCGTCGCCCGTATCTACGTGTGCGGCATCACGCCGTACGACGCGACCCATATGGGGCACGCGGCGACCTACAACGCGTTCGACCTCGTACAGCGCGTGTGGCTCGACACCAAGAGGCAGGTCCACTACGTCCAGAACGTCACGGACGTCGACGACCCGCTCCTGGAGCGCGCGATCCGCGACGGCATCGACTGGACCGGCCTCGCCGAACGCGAGACCGCCCTCTTCCGTGAGGACATGACCGCCCTGCGGATGCTGCCCCCGCAGCAGTACGTGGGCGCCGTCGAGGCGATTCCCGGCATCGTGCCGCTCGTCGAGCGGCTGCGGGACTCGGGCGCCGCCTACGAACTGGACGGCGACATCTACTTCTCCGTCGAGGCCGACCCGCACTTCGGCGAGGTCTCCGGGCTCGACGCGGAAGCGATGCGGATCCTGTCCGCCGAGCGCGGCGGCGACCCCGAGCGCCCGGGGAAGAAGAACCCCCTCGACCCGATGCTGTGGATGGCGGCCCGCGAGGGCGAGCCCAGCTGGGACGGCGCGTCCCTGGGCGCCGGACGGCCCGGCTGGCACATCGAGTGCGTGGCCATCGCCCTGGAACACCTGGGCATGGGCTTCGACGTGCAGGGCGGCGGCTCCGACCTCGCCTTCCCGCACCACGAGATGGGCGCCTCGCACGCGCAGGCACTGACCGGTGAGCACCCCTTCGCGAAGGCGTACGTGCACGCGGGGATGGTCGGCCTGGACGGCGAGAAGATGTCGAAGTCGCGCGGGAATCTCGTGTTCGTCTCCGCGCTGCGCCGCGAGGGCGTCGACCCGGCGGCGATCCGGCTCGCGCTGCTCTCGCACCACTACCGCTCCGACTGGGAGTGGACCGACCAGGTCCTCGCGGACGCGGTCGCCCGCCTGGACCGGTGGCGCGCGGCGGTGTCGCGGCCGGACGGGCCGTCGGCGGACGCGGTCGTGGAGGAGATGCGGGTCGCGCTGGCCCATGACCTGGACGCACCGGCGGCGCTGCTCGCCGTGGACCGCTGGGCGGAACTGCAGGCTTCCGCCGGGGGTGCGGAAGAGGGTGCGCCGGGTGTGGTTTCGCGGGCGGTGGACGCGTTGCTGGGCGTCGCACTCTAGGGAGTGTGCGGTGGGGCGGTCGCGAGCGTGTGCGGCCGTGGAGGGGGCGTGCCGCAGTGTGGGGCCGCCCCCTTGCCCACCCGCCCCCAAGCTCTCAACTACGTTCGAGCAGGGGGGACCCCCGCCAAGCTCTCAACTACGTTCGAGCAGGGGGGACCCCCGCCAAGCTCTCCACTTCGTTCGAGCAGGGGGGACCCCACTGCCCCCGGGGGCGGCCCCGCTGCCCAAGGGGGCTGGGGGGCTCGGGGGCAGGCAGTGAGGGGCGCGGGGAACTGCGCGATCAGCCACGACGTACCCGCACGATGACCACCCGCCCCCCACCCCCTCCCACCGCGTAAGTCCACGTACGGTGCGCGTAAGTCCATGGTCCCGTCCGCCGCCCACGCGCTAGTACGGCGGAATGAGATCACCAACTCGCCTCAGAGCCGCGGCCGTTGCCGCCCTGCTCGGGCTGGCAGTCGGGTTCGCCGGGCCCGCCTCCGGCGCGGAGAGCGCCGGTGCCGCCGTCCCGGCCGGCACCACCGTCGGCAACCTCACCGGCTTCGAAGCCGGGCCCTCCGCCTCGTACAGCCTCCAGGCCGGTCCCGCCGCGGCCCGTGTCAGTTTCGTCTCCGAGGAGACGTTCCGGATCGAGCTCGCGCCGGACGGGAAGTTCACCGATCCGACGGGCAAGGACATCGTCCTGCCGCAGGACAACAAGCCCCCGAAGACCCGCTGGCGCGACAAGGGCGACCGCTACGAGCTGAGCACCGACAAGCTCACCCTGCGCGCCTACAAGGCCCCCCTCCGCTTCGCGCTCCACCGCGCCGACGGCACCCAGGTCTGGGCCGAGTCCCAGGGGCTGAGCTGGGGCAAGGGCGCGGACGGCAAGGACACGACGACACAGACCCTCGCGCCCCGCACCGACGAGCAGTTCTACGGCGCCGGCATGCAGAACGGCCGCGGCAACACCTCGCACCGCGGCAAGAAGGTCGAGGTCGGCGTCGACTACAACTGGAACGACGGCGGCCACCCCAACTCCGTGCCGTTCTACCTCTCCACGGCCGGCTACGGCGTCTACCGCAACACCTACGCGCCCAACACCTACGACTTCGGCTCGGCGGGCCCCGCCGTCACCACCGCCGCCAAGGAGCAGCGCTTCGACGCGTACTACTTCGCGGGGGAGGGCAAGGACGCGGCGAAGGACGTCATCGGGCAGTACACCAAGCTGACCGGCAAGCCCTTCCTGCCGCCGGTCTACGGCATGGAGATCGGCGACGCGGACTGCTACCTGCACAACGCCAACCGCGGTGAGCGCCGCACGCTCGCCGACTCCCTCAAGGTCGCCGACGGGTACGTCGAGAACGACATGCCCAACGGATGGATGCTCGTCAACGACGGCTACGGCTGCGGCTACGAGGACCTCGCCGAGACCGCGAAGGGGCTCCAGGACCGCAAGATGCAGCTCGGCCTGTGGACCGAGGACGGCATCGACAAGCTCGGCGAGCAGGTCAAGGCGGGACAGCGCGTCGCCAAGCTGGACGTCGCCTGGGTCGGCGACGGCTACAAGTTCGCCCTCGACGGCTGCAAGGACGCGTACAAGGGCATCGAGGCGAACAGCGACGCCCGCGGGTTCACCTGGGCCCCGGAGAGCTGGGCGGGCGCCCAGCGCTGCGGGGTGCAGTGGTCCGGCGACCAGTCGGGCAGCTGGGAATACATCCGCTGGCAGATCCCGACCTACGCCGGTTCGACGATGTCCGGGCTCGCCTACACCACCGGTGACGTCGACGGCATCTTCGGCGGCAGCGCCAAGACGTACACCCGCGACCTCCAGTGGAAGATGTTCCTCGGCACGACCATGACGATGGACGGCTGGGCCGCCAACGACAAGCAGCCCTTCCGCTACGGGGAGCCGTACACCTCCATCAACCGCGACTACCTCAAGCTGAAGGAGTCGCTGCTGCCCTACCAGTACTCGTACGCCCACGAGGCCACCAAGACCGGTGTCGGCATGGTGCGTCCGCTGGCGCTGGAGTACCCGGACGACCCGAAGGCCGGCACCGACGCCGCCAAGTACGAGTTCATGTCGGGCGAGGACTTCCTCGTCGCGCCCGTCTACCAGGACAGCGGCAAGCGGGACGGGATCTACCTCCCCAAGGGGACCTGGGTCGACTACTGGAGCGGTCGCCTCTACGAGGGGCCCACGACCGTCGACAACTACGGCGCCCCCCTCGACACCCTCCCGCTGTTCGTGAAGGCGGGCGCCAACGTGCCGATGTGGCCGGGCATCCGCTCGTACGCGGACCGGACCGCCGACTCTCCGCTCGCCTGGGACGTCTACCCGCAGGGCAAGTCGTCCTTCACCCTCTATGAGGACGACGGCGTGACCCGCCAGCACCGGACCGGGAAGTACGCCACCCAGCGCGCCGACGTCGAGGCCCCGCGCCGCGGCGAGGGCGATGTGAGCATCCGGATCGGCGCGAGCAAGGGCGACTTCAAGGGCAAGCAGACCAAGCGGCCCTACGCCTTCACCGTCCACACCCACTTGGCACCGGACGAGGTCGAGCTCGGCGGGCGCGCACTGCCGCAGCTGAAGAGCAGGGCCGCGTACGACAAGGCCGTGCAGGGCTGGTGGTACGACCGGGACGACCGCGGGGGAGTCGTCAAGGTGAAGACCGCACCGCTGCGCACGGACCGGGCCTTCGAGCTGGAACTGGAGGACACGAGCGCGGTGGGCGGCCCCGCGGCGGGCGCCGCTGTCGCCGTCACCGCCGCCCCCGGGCAGGAGCTGGGCGCGGGCGTCGCGGGGAAGGTCGCCGTCGACGTGACGGCGGGCAAGTACGACGCCACCGGTGCCGCCGTCTCGCTGGACGTGCCGGCGGGCTGGCAGGTCACCCCTGCCGACGTCGGCCGGATCCCGGCGGGCACGACGCACCGGGTCGACGTCTCCGTCACCCCGGCGAAGGACGCCAGGGCGGGCGACACCACGCTCACCGCGACCGCCCGCTACCGGGCGGCAGGCCAGGACCGCACCGCCGTACAGCGCTTCGGGGCGTCCGTGATGCCCCCGCCGCCGACGGCCGGCACCTGGGCGAGCGACATGGTGTGGCTGAAGTCCGCCAACGGCTACGGTCCGCCCGAACGCGACCGCAGCAACGGCGAGTCGGGCGCGGAGGACGGCAAGAAGCTCACCCTCGCCGGGAAGACGTACGACAAGGGCATCGGCACGCACGCCGACTCCGACATCGAGGTCTACACGGGCGGCCGGTGCACCGCGTTCACCGCCGACGCCGGCATCGACGACGAGATCAACGGCTACGGGGAAGTGGCCTTCTCCGTCGAGGCGGACGGCAAGGTGCTCTGGACCTCGCCCAAGGTGACGGGCGCCTCCGCGACCGTCCCGGTCGAGGTGTCGCTGGACGGTGCGCGGCACGTGCGCCTGAAGGTCACCGACACCAACGGGTCCAAGTCGGGCGACCACGCCGACTGGGCGGCGGCCCGCTTCAGCTGTTCCTGACACCCCGCCTGAGCATGGAGCGGCGCCGGGCGGGGG